>JBCBTR010000055.1:0-11766 GCA_039818545.1 Pseudomonadota bacterium | reverse complement strand
TGGGAGAGGATGCGCTAAGCATAGCTGTGCGGAGATGGGGTGGGATAAGTTTCCACGAACCGCAATGTCTGCGGGGGAAACCCCGGGGATAGCAAGCTGACAATTGCCGCTTTCGGCGTCTGAGACGATTGGCACCTATAACTGGGATGGCATGATCAACCGGAAGGGAACGAGAAGTAGCAGGGCAACAACCCAAACCGTAAAAAGTGCGGTCAGGAACAACAAACCCGTCTCGCGATTTCCAGAGATCACAGCCGGATAGGCCGCAAAGCCGAGCCATGCCGACTTGTACACGAGTTGGATCAGCAGGACGGGTACGAATGCCGTTGGGGCGAGCAACCCGAAAGCTGCGATCGCTCCAAGCGCGAGCCAAAGAGCACCGAGAATTCTTACATAGACATCGACACTAATCGCATCGGCGAAGATGTATCTGGTTGCCAGCTGTGGTGTGAACAGTGTGACCACGCCCACTGCGCCAGCGCCCAAAATCGCGGCGGCATACATTGTTCGGAGAGAGGTATCGACATCCATGGGACCTGGCCTTTCCAAACATATCTGCTCGATGTGACCGACGGTTACATTGCGCGGCTTGCCCGGTCAAGGAAAATGTGAACAGTGGTCACATGAATGACCAAACGAGCCGGCGAACCTATCACCACGGAGCCCTTGTCGAGGCTGTTCTCGATGAAGTTGAGAGGATTGTTGAGGACGACGGGTTGGAGACCGTTTCGCTGCGGGCCTGCGCGAAGCGGGTTGGCGTATCACACAGCGCGCTGTTCCGGCACTTCTCGGATAAGCGGCATGTTCTGACGGCGTTCGCTATCCGCAGCGCACATCGTATGGCTCATGCGATTGAACAGAAAGTCGCCAAAGCGGAGCCGGGAGAAAAGTTCCTGGCGGCAGGGCTCGCCTACATTGATTATGCAATGCGGAACCCCGGACCTTTCAGAGTCGTCTTCCGCGAGGACGTCATTGAACCAACCGATTTAGACTATCGCCAAGCCATGGATAAACTTGGGGCCTGTCTTGCCATTGGGGGACATGGAGGCGGCAATGATTTGTCACTTGGCCCGAAAGCTTTGCTGGCCTGGGCCAGCGTGCATGGAATTGCGACCCTTCACGTCGATGGATCGCTGAGCCGGGATGTTTCAGAAGACAGACTGGAAAGCCTCATAGAAGAGACCCTGCGACAATTGTCTCCGATCCTGAAGCCATCCGCGTAGTCAGTACCTGCGCTCAAAACAATCGTGTTCTCAGAGGGATGTTTCTCGTCCCGACATAACGAAGACGCCTGCTTTCTGCTGAAGGCCGACGCTGGCGTTTAAGTCGGAATAGAAAGAGCTTAGCTGGGCCGGATCGCGTGTTTGTTGGAACGAGCCTCGGACGAGAGGAAAATTGTCCGCACGAGATAGAACAGCATCAGGAGCATGATCAGCAGCTCCGGGACGGACAAAATCCCTGACTGCTGAACCGGCTCCGGAAAGACTTTCGCGCCCGGGCCGGTAAAGGCAGACCCGGCAGCAATGAAAAAGCCAAGCAGCATTCGCCAAAGGTGGCGGGCTGTTTTGTGCTTGGCCGACAGGCCTTTGCGGAAGATAAGGCTGCCATCGAGCAGCACCGCAATGCCGGACATGGCCGCGAGGAACAGATAATCCTCCCCGGCAAATCCATAAAGTTGGCCGTCAATGCCTGAGAGCGCGTGAAGACCGATGAGGATCAGGGCCGCACAATTTGCGGCGTTGATGAAACCGAGGCCCCACAGGACCACACCTCTGTCGGAGCCATGCCGACTGGCCGCGAGCCAGCCCGACAGGACAAGATACGTCCCAAGGAGTCCAGCGAAGAAGGTGATGAAGAACTGGTCGATCCTGATCAGTCCCAGGACGGCACCGAGGAGGGATGATGCTGACATCAGCAGAACGAACAGGCGGCCCGCTGAGATATGAGTCGTTTTCCCTTTTCGGACTGTCGCGGCCACAGCTCCGGCCAGAACGGCGACGGCTCCGGTTGCGACATGAAAGAAAACCAAGACGGCCAGCATAAGCACTCCTCATCAGCCTGATGTCATTTATCGAATTTCAATATTATTGATTTTCGATAAAATCAATTATGAAGAGCAGCGCGCTGCAAAAGGTGCCGTCTCTTGGACGCATGAAGCCATAGGCCCAGTCGGCCAGATCAGCGTTCCAACTCACCGAAGAAGCCGATCACCTTCACGATCTTTCCTGCATCATTCACTTCGGTGACGTCGAAGCCCGACATCAGCAGTTTCTCATCCATATGAACGGCCCAGTGATACCGGTAAAAGTTGTTTTGAAAGTCATGCTCGCCTGTGCGTGAGTAAACCGCCCCCGGAAGTTGTTCCTGCGTGGATTTGACCATGCGCAGAAAGGCGTCGCGTCCGATGATGTTGTGATTGGGGTCCACGAAATGGACGTTGTGCTCCAGCGCCGCCTCAACCAGCGCTTCTTTGTCCGCTTCGCTGGTTGTGTTCCAAGCTGCCAGCATCTTGTCCAGGTTCTCAATATGGGGTTCCACTATGCACTCCTTTCGATTCCAAGTTATAAACCGACCGTCGGTCTGTTTTTGCAAATTTCATCTGACCTGTAAAGAAGAATCATGGCGACACAGAAACACCGCTCTGAATCAACCAGAGCCCAGCTGTTGAAGGCGTTTCGGGCGTCGTTCCTGAAACGCGGGTTCGACGCCACGACGACGCAGCAAGTTCTTGCTGAAACCGGCCTGAGCAAAGGGGCGATGTACCATCACTTCCGGAGCAAGGCGGACATCATTCAGGCGCTCTATGAAGATGAATCGCGCGGTGCCATCGAACGCGCCCTGAAAACGGTCGACCAAGATGGAACGCCGCTCACCCGTTTGCGAGACGTGTACATCGCCTGGATGCGGGAAGTTCGCAGTCCGAGCGTTTCAAAGATGCTCTTCGAGATCGGACCCTCCGCCCTCGGATCACGACGGGCAAAAGAGATCGAAGATGAAATCAGTCTCAAGCGTATTGAGGCGCTTCTGGACGAGGCCGCGACTGCTGGGGAGATAGAGCTTCAGGATGCCAAGCTGACGGCGGCCTTGTTGAACGCGCTTGTCGGTGAAGCAGCCCTTCACCGTCTGCGCACGGGAAAAGACACAACAGCTGTTTTGAAGCGCACGCTCGATGCGGTGCTCGACTCTCTGCGGGCAGGGGCGGACTGACGCCGGCCTTCTGGTGCGGCAGTGCAGCCCTATGATGCGTCGAGTTTGCCGAGGACGAGGTCGGCTGTTTCCTGTGGACTGACGTCCATGAAGCCATAGCCCCAGTCCGGTAGCTCGATGATCTCACCGTTCTTCATGAGCGGCTCGGCGCGGCGGGTGCATTCCGTCAGATCGTCTGTCGGGTTCAGGAGGGTGACGCGGTGCGGCAGTTCGCCGAGCGCGCGTTCGAAGGGTTCGCCCCATGCGAAGGCGGCGACGTGGCCCCACTCATAGGCCTCGCCGCCCATCATGTTCATGAAGAGGGAGCGGTCCATCATTTCGAGCGTCTGGCCGGGGCCGCGGCGTTCATAGATGCGGTCCCAGCTGATCTTGATGCGTGAGGCATCGGCATCCAGCGGAATGGGCGTGAACATGTCCTTGAACATCTCGCGCTCTTCGTCGGTCAGGATGGCGGCGGAGACCATGACGATGGCGTGGACGCGATCCGGTTGCTGGACGGCCATTTCGGCGGCGACTTTCGCGCCGGTGTGATTGCCGAAGAGGTCTATCGTTTCGAGCCCGAGCGCATCGGCGACCTGCCACATGTTCCGGGCATACATCGGGATGGTCGCATCGCTTTCTTCCGGCGGAGCATCTGACATGCCATAGCCCGGATAATCGGGGGCATAGACGGCGCGGTCGTGGCCGGCGGCTTTCATGAAGGTCTCGAATTCAAGCCCGCATTTCGGGCTTTGATGCAGGCAGAGGAGGGGTGGTTTCGACCCGTCGGTGCCCTGCGCGATACGGACATGGATCTGGCCATACTCGCCATCGATATAACTCTTCCGTATACGGTTCATGCGGCCTCCGGTGCGACAGCGACGACGGCTTTGCCGACATTCCGGCCGTCCATCAGGCGCTCGAAGAGGGCGGGGGCGTTTTCCAGACCTTCGGCGCGGTCCTCGGCGAAGTTGAGCTTACCTGCTGCGATCCATGGCGCGGCTTCTGCCACATACTCGTTCCAGCGGTCGTAGAAGTCGTAGACGACAAGCCCGGAGAGTTGCGCGCGCTTGCCTATGATGAGGCCGGCATTGAGCGGGTGCTGGCTCTGCGCGTCGGTGTGGTATGCATCCACCAGTCCGCACAGGACGCCGCGCGCATAGAGCTGGGCATGGGTGAGGGCGAGCATGGCCATGTCCGCCGAGACGTTCTCGAAGAAGACGGTGAGCCCGTCCGGCAGCGCCTGCCCGAGCGTGTCCTGCCAGCCATTGGCTTTGTAGTCGATGCAGGCGTCGAACCCGTAAGTGTTCTCGACGAGCGCGCATTTCTCAGGCCCGCCCGCAATGCCGACGACGCGGGACGCGCCCTTGATGCGGGCGATCTGTCCAACCGTTCCGCCGACCGGGCCAGCGGCCGCGTCGACGAGCACGATGTCGCCGTCGCCCACTTTGGCGAGTTGGGTGATGCCGGCCCATGCGGTCAGGCCCGGCATGCCGAGCACACCAGCATGCGCCGACAGCGGAGCAGTGCCTGCATCAATCTTGCGGCAGTGCTCGCCTGCAATGGCGCAGATATCTTCCCAGCCACCTTCCATCGACTGGACCCAGTCGCCGGTTGCGAGTCCGTTGGCCTTGCTCTCGATGACCTGTGCGATGACGGCCCCGGGAATCGCGCCGACCATGGGCTCTGGCGGAGCCTCGCCCATATGCCGTCCGCGAAGCCGGGAGCCGACATAGGGATCAAGCGACAGGTAGACATTGCGCGCCAGCACACCGCCTTCCGGGCAGGGCGGGGTATCGGTCTCGATGAGCGCGAAATCTTCGGACCGGGGCTTGTGGTCGATGGCCTGTTTCAGGACGACGCGTTTCATCACGCTTCCACCATCTCGATCAGCGCGCCATCAAGGTCGCGCATCGTGGCAACGCGCTTGCCCTGATAGACCGGACCCTCGCGCACGACGGGCTCGGAAATCCAGGGGCCGGGCAGCTTGTCGAAGTCGGGATGCCAGAACGTGCCGATGGCGCAGCCCGGCACCAGCATGCCGTCATGCTGTGGGCGGACGATGGCGGCATCCGGATACTGATCGAGCTCCAGGAAGACGTCCCGTCCATGGATCATGGTGGAGATGGTGTGGAGCTCGTCCATCGGAGTGCCATAGGCTTTGGCGAGCATGGTGTAGACGATTTCCATCTCATCGCGCCCGATGGCGAGGCCGGCATGTTTCACCATCCAGTCGAGGGAGGCTTTCATGTTGCTGCAGCCGAGCACGAGGATGAAGAGCCGATCGATCGGCGCGGTGGCGCGGGGCAGGTCGAAGGCGGGAAGGTCGTCGCGGATCTGGGTGAGATAGACGATCTCTTCGTCCGGGCCTTTCACCTGCATCGGATAGATGGCGTCGAGACCCTCGATTTCGCGCGGGGGGCCGATGATCTCGAAAGGGCTGTCTTCCATGCGGGCATTTGCGGCGAGCACGTCCTGCACGCAGATCTCGATCGCGTTCCAGCCATAGCTGCGCAGCGCCTTGAAGCCGTCAACGGCCGGCTGCTCGATGAAACGGATATAGATGTCCACGCCGGAGGCCGGCTGGAGAAGGGCATAGGGCTGGCCCGCGCTGCCCGGCGCGCCCCAGCTGGCGGCCAGCGCCTCGTCGACCTCGCCGGTCTCGATCACGCGATAGTCGAAGTAGCGGGTGTAGTTGTCGATCGACCGCTTGATGTCTGCGACGGTGAGTGTCGCGGCGCGCAGGAGTTTCATATGGCTCGGCCCTTTGAGTTTCGCCCTTGACCGGGCGGGTATCTGGAAATGATATATCTTTTCACGCGCCACTCCAGACCGAAAGGGCCAAAATGGCCGCATACATGATTGTCTTCGCTAAAATCCACGACCGGGACCGCTTCATAAAGGAGTATGGCGCGCCAACCGCTCAGTTGATCAGCAGGTTTGGCGGGGAATACCTCGTACGTGCGCCGGGTGTCACGACGCTTGAAGGCGGCCTGTTCGATGGAACGAGCGCGGTGATCTCGAAATGGCCGGACCGGGCGGCGCTGGACGCGTTCTATACCTCACCCGAATACGCGCCACTGAAAGCCGCGCGCGAGGCTATCTCGGATGTGAACATCATGGTCGTGGAGGACCCGTCTTGATCCGGCTGTGCCTTGCAGGCGTCCTGCTGGCCGGGTGCGCGTTGGCACCAGTGCCCGATACGCCGTCCATCAAGGCAGGCCCGCCAGCGCTTGAAGCGGCGCAGATCATGCCGGCGAGTTTCGAGACCGAGCCCGGCCTGACCGGCGCGGAGATCATCGCCCGGGCACATGAAGCGGCGGGCGGCGAGAGCTGGGTGCGCCCCGGCCGCCTGAAACTGACCGGCTACAACATCATTTATCGCCCCGAGGGCACCGTCATGTGGGACCGCTATGCGATGTGGCGGGTGTTCGGCGATGAAAAACGCGATGCGCATGTCGCCAGTGGCAAGGTGCGGATCGAGGCATGGACCGGCGACGATCTCGCCATGCTGATCGCCTTTGATGGAGCGGCGACGTCCAATCAGGACGGACCGATGGAGGACCAGTCGGCGAATGCCATGTGGTCGAACAATTTCGGCTTTGGCGCGATCCGAAACGCGCTGGACGAAGGCTGGACGCAGACCCGCAAGCAGGATCGGCTGATCGATGGCGCGCCCGCTCACATGGTGGCGCTCTCCGATCCTTCAGGCGGGGAGACGCTCTTTGGCATCCGGCAGAACGATGCGGCGATTCTCTATGTCGGCTTCGACACGCCGCGTGGCTGGCACGAGCGGCGCTACTCCCATTTCTACACCAAGCCGGGCATTGGCTGGGTGCAGCCGGGCCGGGTCCGTCTCTTCTATGACGGGGTGAAGGCCAATGAAGCGGTGTGGACCGATTTCGATCTGACTGGCGAATTCGACGACGCGCTGTTTACGATCACTGAAGCTCCGACCGCACCGACATTCTGAATCGCGCAGCACAGCTTAGCGATCAGTCGGCATCAGCGTCCGGCTCGACCCTGGCGACGGCGACGACGTAATTCTTGCCGTAGGTTTTCGCGCATTTGGGACAGGTTGTGTAGAAGAAGTAAGTCTCGTCGACGTCGAGCCCTTCGGCTTCCAATTCCTCTTCGAATGCTTCACCCCATTTCGGCGTGTCCCTGTAGCTTCCTTCAAATACACGGGTTCGGTAGTCGCCGCTCAGCCGGACCATCTTTTCACCCGGCACGTCCTTGGGAACGGCGAAGAGATGCTCTGCGGACCAAGGTGACAGGTCGCGGCTCAGCACCAGGGACTGGGGCTCATCGACAGCGTCTGCCTGCTCCATCGCTTCGAACGTATGGGTCATGACGGTGCCGATGTTCAAAGGCACATGCATGAGACTTTTCGTCTTGGCTTTCACAAACCGCTTGTTCTCGAAGTGCAATGTCTGACCGTCCCAGGCTTCTACATTGAAGCGCGGGCAGCAGTCTGTCGGATTGTCACTGGTGTCGTAGAGAGGTGTTGCATTGGTTTCCATGAAAGCCTCCTAGTTGCGAAAATCGCATTCTAGAAAACGAACCACCGTCCTGACCTTGTGTCAGATCAAGGCGATGGCTTTTGCGACACGCCGCTAGAAGGGCTTCACCGCGCCGAAGAACGCCGTTGTCAGGATCAGGATCCAGTAGAGATAGGCGATGTTGCGGCCGAGATTGATCGAGCGTTTCAGCTTTGTCTCGGCTTCCGGGTTTGGTCCTGCGGCGAGCACCGGGAACAGCTTCTGCCACTCATGCATGATCAGGCGCAGGACGACGCCGATGATGAGCGCGAGGCCGTAGGTGAGCAACTTGGCTGCGTACCACTTCTGGCCGGCACCGGCCTCGAACGGGCCATTGCCGAGCAGCGAGGCAACCGAAGCGATGATCAGCGTCGGGATCAGAATGTAGCGGGTCCAGTCTTCAATGTCGGAAAGCGGCTTGAACCATTTCGTCCCGCGCTTGGCGAAGGCCCCCCAGGTGAGCGCCATCCATGCGAGCCATGTGATCCAGATGACCGGAATGAGCCATGCGCCTTCTCCGGTCGCGCGGTCGCCCCATGTGCCCCAGAGATACCCCATATGCAGGCCCAGCGGCAGGAGGGAGATGATGCCCGTGCGCGCCATGATGTCGATGCGGTATGCGGTGTCCATGTGCCGTTGGCGTTCCTCCAGCGGCAGGGCGGGGTTCACGACCTTGTAGGAGGTCTGGAAGACGCCCCATTCACCGCCAAGCCAGTAGACCATTGCGATGATGTGCAGCCATCGCAGGATCGCCAACTCGTTCGTGATCAGAAAGTCTGCCATGTCTTCCTCCCCGGGGCACTCTTTGGAAAAGATATATCATTTGCCTTTTGAGCGCGCGAGTGCCGAGACGCCGCAGGGCACCTCGCCCCTTGAGCCATCGGGCAAGCGGCGACATAAAGCGGTTCACTCCTCCGATCATGCGAAAGACGAGCGATCCATGGCGATCCTGAAGGCCGTTCTCGGCCCCACGAATACGGGCAAGACCCACTACGCGATCGAGCGAATGCTGGGCTATTCCAGTGGCATGATCGGCCTGCCGCTGCGCCTGCTGGCGCGAGAGGTCTATGACCGGATGGTCGAGGCCAAGGGCGAGACCGCGGTTGCGCTGATCACTGGCGAGGAACGGATCGAGCCGCCCAATGCGCGCTATTTCGTGTGCACGGTTGAATCGATGCCGACCGGCAAGAACGTCGAGTTTCTGGCGATCGATGAAATCCAGCTGGCCGAAGACCGCGAGCGCGGCCACGTCTTCACTGACCGGATCCTGAATTCCCGGGGCACGCAGGAAACCCTGCTGCTGGGGGCCGATACGATGCGCGGTGTCCTGCGCGAGCTTCAACTGGAGCTCGATACCGATATTCGCGAGCGGTTCTCCGAGATCAAATATGCCGGCCCGCGCAAGATCACCAAGCTGGCCAAGCGGACTGCCGTCGTCGCCTTCTCCGCGGATGAAGTCTACGCGATTGCCGAACTCCTCCGCCGCCAGAAGGGCGGGGCGGCCGTCGTCATGGGCGCACTTTCCCCGCGCACACGGAACGCGCAGGTTGAGCTTTACCAGTCGGGCGAAGTGGACTTCCTCGTTGCGACCGATGCGATCGGCATGGGGCTCAATCTCGACGTCGATCACATCGCCTTCGCGGCCCGGTCGAAGTTTGACGGCCGCCGCCGTCGCCGGCTCTCGGCCTCTGAGTGCGCGCAGATTGCGGGGCGCGCCGGACGTTTCCGGTCCGATGGCACATTTGGCGAAACCAGCGACTGCCCTGAATTCGACGAGGAGATGGTGCGCCGGATCGAGAATCACGCGTTCGAGCCTGTCGACGATATTCAGTGGCGCAGCGCTGATCTCGATTTCTCGAGCCTCAAGGCGCTGATTGCGAGCCTTGGTGCGCCGTCGCCCAATCCTGTCCTGAAGCAGAACCCCGAAGCGCTCGATGAATGGGTGTTGCGTCGCATGGCCGAAGATGAAGCGATCGGGCCGGACGTGACCGGCGAGCGCAGGGTGCGTCGCCTCTGGGATCTCGCCCGCCTGCCGGATTTCCGAAAAGCCGGGCCGGATGGCCATGGCCGTCTTGTGCTGGGGCTGGCTGAAACGCTGGCAGATCCCGATGCGCGCCTGTCGGACGAGGCGATGGAGCGCCGGCTGGACGATCTGGGCTCGACGCAGGGCGACATCGCCAAGCTGCAGCAGCGCCTCGCAGCCATCCGCACCTGGACGTATGCGACCCATCGCAGCGACTGGCTTGCCGACCCGCAGCGCTGGCAGGCCCGCACGCGCGAGATTGAGGATCGCCTGTCGGATGCCCTGCACGAAGCGCTCACCGCCCGTTTTGTCGATCGGCGCACAACGGCGCTTCTCGCCAGCCTCCAGAAAGAGGACGCGCTTGTCAGCGATATCACCCCGTCTGGTGAGGTGAGTGTTGAGGGACATCTTGTCGGGAAGCTGGTCGGCCTGAAATTCGAACCCGCCTCGACCGCCCGCACGCTGGAGGGCAAGGCAGTGCGCAATGCCGCGCTGGCGGCTGTCCGCCCGATCATGGCGCGTCGCCTGACCGACATCGCCGATGCGTCCTCGCCCGCTTTCTCTTTTGTGGAAGACGGCTCGATTGCCTTTGACGGAGAGACCATCGCCGTTCTTGCCAGGGGGGCGGACTGGCTTAATCCGCGCGTCGAACTCGACGGTGCGATTGAGGCTGAGGCCGAGGCCCGCGAAGCCGCCCGTGCGCGGATAGAGGCCTGGGTTGGTGAGCAGGTCCAGAAGACTTTGCCGACGCATAACGGTCTCAGCCGCCTTGGAGCCCTGCAAACGCTGGAGGGTCTCGCCCGGGGGATTGCCTTCCGCGTGATGGAGTCCGGGGCGGCGGTCGACCTTCGCAATGATGATCCCGGCCATCGCCTAACCAGCGAACAACGCGAGGCATTGAAAGCCGTCGGTGTGCGCGCAGGCCGGGTGGCGGCCCATGCGCCCGATGCGCAGAAACCGGCCGCTCAGAGCCTGATCGCCATCCTGCGGACGGCCTTTGACGAGGGAGACTGCCGCGCGGCCCCAAGCGGGGCGGGGTCATTTGCCCTCGATGGCAGCTGGCCCGACGAAGCGCTGCAGGCGAATGGCTATCTCCGCTTCGGACGCCGGGCCGTGCGGGCCGATCTGGCTGAGCGCCTTGGATGGGAGATCGCCAAGCGCCGCAAGGAGGCCAGCAAGAATGCCTTCGCCTTGCCGGCGGAACTCGCCTCCATCGTATCCTGCCCCGGCGATGATTTTCCGACCGTCCTGAAAGGCTTCGGCCTCGCCCCGGCTGAGAAAGACAAGGATAGCGGCGTGATCTCGCTCTGGCGGTATGCGGCGCGGTCCAATCCCGGCCGGCCGGCCGCGCGAAACGCTGGCCCGCGACCGCCCGCGAAGGGGCAGGGGGACAAACGCCGCGACCCTCGTCCGCCCAAACGCGAGAGCGAGGCGGACCGTCGCCGGGCGGACCCGGACAATCCGTTCGCGGCCCTCGCAGCGCTTTTGCCTGAGGACAAGCCGAAGAAGGCCCGCAAGCGCCGCCCTCGAAAGAAGAAGGGCAAAGCGGCCTTTGTTTACGCGCCGTTCCTTTGACCGACGCGATTGAAACGGTCCGGCTGGATGTATGGCTCTGGCGCGCGCGCTTCTTCAAGACACGTGCGCTCGCGTCCAGGCAGATCAGCGCGCGCGGTGTGCGTCTGACCCGCTATGGCGAGACGCGCCGCGTGACCAAGCCGGGGGCAACGGTCACAGCTGGCGATCAGGTGACCTTTGTCCGGGCGAAGGCTATAGAAGCGGTCGAGATTCTGGCCCTTGGCACACGCCGGGGCCCGGCGGCGGAAGCGGAAGCGCTGTATCGGCGACTTGGAGAAGGCGATGTTTGACTCTCTGAAAAAACTGTTCGGCGGCGCAAATGATCCGCAGCCGGAAACGACCACCGATCCTTATGTCGCTGCTGCTGCTCTGCTCGTCGAGGCGGCGCTGGCAGATGGCGTCTATGCCAATATTGAGAGTGACCAGATCGCCGAAATCCTG
>JBCBTR010000054.1:0-11801 GCA_039818545.1 Pseudomonadota bacterium | reverse complement strand
GGTCGGCCCCGGCGTGACGAGCCTTGAGCCGGGCGATCATGTCATCCCGCTCTACACGGCTGAATGCCGGACGTGCGAGTACTGCCTCAACCCCAAGACAAACCTCTGCCAGCGCGTGCGCACCACGCAGGGACAGGGCGTGATGCCGGACGGCACCTCGCGCTTCTCATACAAGGGCGAGAAGATCCTGCACTATATGGGCTGCTCGACCTTCTCCAATCACACCGTCCTGCCGGAGATCAGCTTGGCGAAAGTCCGCAAGGACGCCCCCTTCGACAAGATCTGCTATATCGGCTGCGGCGTGACGACCGGCCTCGGCGCTGTGATGTACACCGCCAAGGTGGAGCCGAATTCGACGGCGGTTGTCTTCGGTCTTGGCGGGATCGGCCTGAACGTCATTCAGGGGCTGAAGCTGATCGGCGCGAAGCAGATTGTCGGCGTCGATCTGAACCCGGCCCGCCGCGCCATTGCCGAGCAGTTCGGCATGACGCATTTCGTGAACCCGAAAGAGCATGACGGGCATGATGGCCTTGTCGCGCACCTGGTCGAGCTGACCGGCGGCGGCGCGGATTACTCCTTCGAGTGCATCGGCAATGTCGATGTGATGCGCGCGGCGCTGGAGTGCTGCCATAAGGGCTGGGGCGAGAGCGTGATCATTGGCGTAGCCCCGGCGGGCGCGGAAATCTCGACGCGGCCTTTCCAGCTCGTCACCGGGCGCGTCTGGCGCGGCTCGGCCTTTGGCGGCGCGCGCGGGCGGACCGATGTGCCGGGTATTGTCGACATGTATATGGACGGACGGATCGATATCGACTCGCTCATCACCCACACGCTGCCACTGGAAGACATCAATAAGGGCTTTGACCTGATGCATGCCGGGGAGAGCATTCGCAGCGTGGTGATGTACTGATGGATCGTAGTGAAGACTACGTATTGTTTCGCACTGACACCCATCAGCAATTACTAGACAATATAGAATTCTCTCTTGTTCAAATCTCCAGCCTACGAGAGCGGCACTCGGCCTTTTCATGGTCAGTGATCGGTTCAGTTTTGTCACTCCAAGGCGCTTGCATCCACCAGCTTGACGGCAACGATACAACTCAGACGGCAGTTTTGAGGAAGGACTCCCAAAAGAAAGTAATTGCACATCTAAACGACAGAAGCTCCGGGCCCTTTCCAAGGGAAAGGCTCGCTGAGCCGTTGGAGTTGCTTCGACGCATTGCTGCAGGCGGCAATACTCAGGCGGACTTTTCGTCGAGTTGGAGCGAAACCGACAAAGAAAACATCGAGCGCTTGGTAATGTTGAGAAATGAGTTCGTGCATTTCTTGCCGCAAGGATGGAGCGTCGCGTTGGATGGCTATCCTGACATGCTGACCTCGTGTTGGAGTGTGATCAGCAAGCTAATCAGGACACCTGTTGCATACTCGCATCGCCTTCCCGAAAGCGTGGCGACCATTCTGACCGGCAAGACCGACGAAATACTAGTCGAGATCCGGAAGCTAGAAGATGTTCTGTAACTTGGTTCGACATCGTGCTTCTGGACGCCCGCCAAAGCTATCTCAGACTCAGATTTGAGCGATCCAAAGGGCGGGCGATGGCGTATAATGGGTATGCCGTTTCCGGAGTCCGCCCGATGCGTTTCGTCATCCTTTGCGCCGCTGCGCTTGCCCTCCTGCCGATGAGCGCAGGGGCCGAGGAAGAACCTGCCCACACCGTTCTTTTGGAGGATGGGCGCTATGAGATCCGGCAGTATGAGCCGGCCATCGTCGCGCAGGTCGAGGTGGCGGGCGATCTTGGCGATGCGAGCAATGCGGGCTTCCGCAAGCTTGCCGGGTACATCTTCGGGGGCAACACAGCGCACACCAAGATCGAGATGACCGCGCCGGTGACCCGCGAGGCTTCGGTCAAGATCGACATGACGGCCCCCGTCACCCGCGAGCCGACAGAGACGGGCACATGGACCGTCAACTTCTTCATGCCGTCGACATGGACAATGGAGACGCTGCCCGTGCCGGACGATCCGGGCGTTACGTTGACCGAGGTGCCCGGCGAAATGCTGGCCATCCACCGCTTCTCCGGCTTTGGCCGCGAAGGTACGTTCGAAAACAAGGAAGAGCGCCTGCGAGCATGGATTGCCGAGCAGGGCTACGCGCCGACCGGCCCTGCGCGCTATGCCGGTTATGACGCGCCCTGGACGCCGCCGCCATTCCGCCGAAACGAAGTGATGATCCCGGTGACGAGCGCGGGCGAATAGCGCGCCGCCTTTCCTTTCTCTGTTTGGGCTTGAGCCGCGCCGTCAGGCGTGGTCGTGTGCGCGGGTTCTGACGCGTGTCCAGCGGCGTGCGGTCTGCCGAATAGAGAGAGGAAGAAATCTATGTTCAGTCACATGATGGTGGGGTCGAACGATATCGAACGTTCCCGCAAATTCTACGATGCGACCTTCGCGGCGATCGGCGGCAATCCCGCGATCACCGACCCCAAAGGGCGGCTCGTTTACATGCACAATGGCGGCGTCTTCCTCGTCACCCCGCCCATCGACGGCCAGCCGGCGACGCACGGCAATGGCGCGACCATCGGCCTGGCGATGGACTCCACCGAACAGGCCGACGCCTGGCATGCGGCAGGCGCGGAAGCGGGCGGCAAGCCCATCGAAGACCCGCCCGGCTGGCGCGAAGGCGGCGGCCAGCGCCTCTATCTCGCCTATCTGCGCGACCCGGATGATAACAAGCTGTGCGCGCTGATGCGGGGCTAGGACGCGTCATGGACGAGTGGCAGCTTCCCTGGAGCGCTGAATGCCTGTGCGGACAGGTGAAGATGCGCGTGACTGAGGCACCGCTCGTCTCGATGGCCTGCCATTGCAAGGGCTGCCAGAAGCTGACGAGCGGGGCTTATTCACTGTCACTGATGTTGCCGGATAGCGGTTTCGAAGTGACCGCGGGTGAGCCCGTCATCGGCGCGCTCCACGGCGAGAACGACTACTTCTATTGCGGGCACTGCTTGAGCTGGCTGTTCACCCGGCCGGCAAATGCGGGGCCTTTAGTGATGTTCCGTCCGACCATGCTTGAGGATGCGAGCTGGGTCGTACCGTTCATCGAATCGTTCACGGCGGAGAAACTCCCGGGCGTCGCCACTGGCGCGAGCCGGAGCTTCGAAGGGTTCCCCAAGATGGAGGATTATGCAGCGATCATGGACGCCTATGCCCGCGACGGCGTGCGACCGAAAGACACCGAAGCATGAGCCTGAAACCCATTTCCTCCTGGCGGTCCTTCGATGGCGAGTTGTCGGTCCATGAGCACAAGAGCGACCTCTTGGGTTGCGATATGCAGTTCGCGGTGTTCACGCCGCCGCAGGCGAAAGACGGACCCGTGCCGGTGCTCTGGTATCTCTCCGGGCTGACCTGCACCTGGGCGAATGTGATGGAGAAGTCCGGCCTGCAGCGGGCCGCCGCCGCGCATGGCATGATGATCATCGCGCCGGATACGAGCCCGCGCGGCGCGGATGTGCCGGACGATGAGGCTTATGACCTTGGGCAAGGCGCTGGCTTCTACCTGACGGCGACGCAGGCCCCATGGTCCACGCACTACCGGATGGACCAGTACATCACGCAGGAACTGCCGCCGCTGATCGCCAAGACCTTCCCGGCGGATATGAGCCGGCAGGGCGTGTTCGGTCATTCCATGGGCGGGCATGGCGCGCTCACCCTGCACTTCAATCATCCCGATCGCTACACATCGGTCTCGGCGTTCTCGCCGATTACCTCACCCTCGCAGGTGCCGTGGGGCCAACAAGCGTTCGAGGCTTATCTTGGGCCGATCTCGGTGGCGTGGGAGCGCTATGATGCGACTGAGCGGGTGAAGGAGCGGCAGACGCCAGCGCATATCCTGATTGATACAGGCGATGCCGATCAGTTTCTGGAAGAACAGCTGCGCCCGCAAATCTTCATCGAGGCGTGCCGCAAGCATGGTCAGAAACTGACCTACCGGATGCAGCCCGGCTATGACCACTCCTACTATTTCGTCTCAAGCTTCATCGACGAGCATATCGAGCATCACGCTGCCGCGCTGAAAGACTAAGCCGCGAGCAGGTGCGCCGGGCGGCGCAGATCCTCCGCGAGGCCTTCGCCCATCATGTCGATGAAGTTGGCGGCGAAGAAGCCGTCGACGGCCTCGTCTGACAGGCCCTCAAGGCACTCATTGAACCGCTTCAACGGGTTCCGGCCACCTTCGACATGGGGATAGTCAGAGGAGAACATGGCGACCTCCTCACCGGCGTTTCGGATGATCCAGCCGGCATCTTCATGCGGATATGGCGCGGCGCGGAACTGGCGGCGGACGATCTCGGAGGGTTTGGCAGAAAGGTTCTGCAGGCGCTCCTCATTTCGGGTGAAGGCGTGCGCGGCGGAATCCATTGAGCGCATCCAGCCCGGCATCCATGACGCGCCGAGCTCGATCGCGCCGAATTTGAGATTCGGGAACCGGTCGAACACGCCGTCGAAGATCATCACCGCGACGGTCTGCATGACGCTGGTTGGGATCGGCATGTAGCTGACGGAGGTGAAATTGTCGTCGCCGCCATGGAAGTCCGGCACGGGCGGCAGGCCGTTCTCTAGATAGACCGGGTCCATCTTTTCCTGCCCGCCCACATGGAACAGCACCGGCAGGCCGGCCTCCTGCGCGGTCGCCCAGAGCGGGTCGAGACCGACATGACTGTGCGCATGGGTCTTGGCCGGGCGTGACGGAATCATCAGCGCCTTGGCCCCCATATCGATGGCGCGCGTGGCGCAGGCAATCGCCTGATCAAAATCCTCGATCGGGATATAGGCAGCGGCCAGCAGGCGGCGGTCCGTGGCGCAGAAATCGGTCATCATCCGGTTCTGCGCATCGGCGACGGCATAGCAGAACTCATGGTCGCTGGTCTGGTCGAGGCCAAAATTGGAGAGGCCAAACGTCGTAAAGACGAGTTGGCTGGCAAAGCCCAGCAGGTCGAGCGCGCGCGGGCGGTCTTCGGCGAGAAAGGAGCCATGCGCTTCGTGATTCTTGCGCAGCATTACCGTATCGTCGACGGCGGCGCGAAAGTCGGCATCGGCCTGAAGCGCCCGCGCCTTGTCCATATGCTCCAGATAGGACCGGCGCGCCCGCACATCGGGCAGTTCATGGAAGCGCTGAAGATATCTGGTTTCGAGATATGGATCGAAGCTGTCTGGCAGCTCCATGATGTGGCTGTCGGCATCATGAACGATGCGGCCCTCGACATAAGGCATGGGCGTCCTCCCGTGTGGTCTTTGTCGTTTTCAACAGTGAGCCACAAAGCAACGCCCGAGCAAAGCCCGGCTAGTCGTCTTCGAAGACCTCGACAAACTCATCCTCGCCCGGCGGCTTCTCGAAGGCGGCCCCGACAGGCGACATCAGGAACGGGATGATGGAGCGGTCATAATTCGCGATCGTGTTGACATCGAAGAAGCTGATATTGTCCGGGTCGTCCATATAGGCTTCGTCTTCATCGATGGCGGAACAGAAGCGCCAGCCTGTGTCTTCCTCGCCCTCAGGGGCCTCGCGATACATGAAACGCACGGGCAGGCCCTCGACCGTGATCCGATCGGTGGCGAAACAGCCGCCGCGCACCATGGTCAGCTCCTCAATGTCGCCCGCCTTGAGCTTGAAGGTCTTGGCCATGGGACTATCCGGGAACGACGGCTGCGATGAGGCGCGGGCCGGGCTCCGCGAGACTGTTGGCGAGGGCGGCGTCGAAGTCTTCCGCGGTGGTGGCTTCCACGGCGGGAACGCCCATGGCCTGAGCGAGATCCACCCAGTTGATTTCAGGATTGCCGAGGCCGAGCATGCCTTGCGCCGCCGGGCCGGGATTGCCCGCGCCGGTGCGCGCAAGCTCGATGTTCAGGATGCGATAGGAGTGGTTCACGAACACGATGGTGGTCACGTCCGCGCCCTCGCGGGCCATGCTCCAGAGCGCCTGATTGGTGTACATGCCCGCGCCATCGCCGGAGAGGCAGATCACCTTGCGGTCCGGCGCGGCGATTGCGGCCCCGAGCGAGAGCGGCATACCCATGCCAATGGCCCCGCCGGTCAGCATCATCCAGTCATGCGGCTCTGCCGTGGTCGTCTGGATGTAGCTCATCAGGCTGTTGGAGACGCCATCGTCGGAGACAATCGCGCCGGCCGGCATGTGCCGGGCAAGGCTCGCACCAACCGTCGCCGCAGACAGCGCGCCCGTCGGGGCGTCTGGCTTGGACAGGGGCGCGACGTCTGCGGACTCTGAGACGCCCATCTCTGCGGCAAGTGCGGCGAGCGCCGCGGCGCTATCGGTGCCGGCATCGCCAAGGCTGTGGACATGGCAGCCCTCCGGCACGAGCAGGCTCGGCTTTCCGGGATAGGCAAAGAAGGCCACGGGCGCATCTGTGCCGGCGAGCAGCATCAGGTCGCAGCCATCCAGATCCTCCATTGCGCCTTCGGCGAAGTATTGCAGGCGTTCGGGTGCGAACCGCCCGGCTCCGCGCGCCATCTTGGAGTAGAACGTGTCGGTCATGATGCGGACGCCTCCCGCTTTCAGAACCGCCGCAGCCTTGAGGCCGTCTTCGGTCAACGCCGTGCCATTGATGATCAGAACGGGCTTGGCCGCATCCGCAAAGAGACGAGCTGCTTCTTCGATGGCTTGAACATCCGGGGCGTTCAGCGCCGGGCGCGCCGTGTCGCCGTTGAACGGCACGCCGCCTTCCAGCCATGCGCTGTCGGCGGGCAGGATGAGAGAGACAGGACCCGGCTTCGGGCCAAAGCTTGCCTGCCAGGCTTCGGCGGCGAGCCGGCCGGCATCGCCGACCTTGTCGACCGATTTGATCCAGCGGGAATTCGGTGCGGCCATGCCGATAATGTTGGAAGTCAGCGGGGCATCGTAGCGCAGGTGCGGGACCGCATGATCACCGATAACATTGATCATGGGCGTGTGCGCGCGGCGGGCATTGTGGATGTTGGCACCGCCATTCAGATAGCCCGCCCCAAGGTGGAGCAGTGTCATAGCTGGTCCGCCAGAGACGCGCGCGAACCCGTCCGCCGCGCCGGTGGCAACGCCTTCGAAGAGCGCGAGAACAGACTTGATCCGCGGCTCACGGTCGAGCGCGGTGACGAGGTGCATTTCAGAGGTGCCCGGATTGGCGAAACACGCTTCCACACCAAGATCAGCCAGCGTTCCGACAAGCGCCTCCGCGCCGGTCATGCTCGTGTGTTCGCCATCTGCCATCATACGTCTCCCGGTTTTTCTGATGACCTACGAGCCCCGATGCGCCCGCACAAGACCGAATGCTAAAGGACGATCACGTCATTGGGCGCGGGATTGGCGTAAAGGCGCTCGACAGCATCGGCGCGCAGGTCCTGCGACTTGTTCTGATTGATGTAGCCTTTTTCGGTGATCTCACCGGCATCGGCGCGGGGGGCTTCGGGCACCAGCAGGACGCGGTCGACCCGCGCGGCGGCATTTGGGTGGTCCTTATTGTGCTGGATCAGGCCCTCGCGCACGGCGGTGATGATGTCTGAATGGGTGGCCATCTCTTGCAGCGTCGCGTCGTTGCCGATGCTGCGCCGGCACCATGTTTCGTTGAGAAACCCAAGCAAGGCGATGCGGTCCTTGTTGAGGCCGCAGACCACGGCGTCCGACAGGGCTCCACCGACGGCTGCCACGGCTTTGACGCGGACAGTTCCCGCCGACACCCATGTGCCATTGGCGAGCTTGAACTCCTCGGCTGTGCGGCCATCGAAAGCGAGGCCTTTGCTCGGGTCATTCGGGTCTGCAAAGCGAACGGCATCGCCGAGCTTGTAGAAGCCTTCTTCGTCGAAGGCTGCGGCGGTCTTCTCAGGGTTTCGGTAGTAGCCGGGCGTCACGTTTACGCCTTTGACGCGCAGCTCCATCTTCTCGCCGACCGACGCGAGTTTGAACGTATTGCCGGGCAGCGGCAGGCCGATGAGGCCCATTGTATCGTTTGGCCAGTGGACGTTGGAGGCGGTGGGAGAGGTCTCGGTTGCGCCGTAACCCGCCGACAGCGAAATGCGCTCGCCCGTGATTTTCACGGCGACGGCCTGAATGCGCTCATAGATATCCTGCCCCATGGCCGCGCCGCCATAGGACATCAGGCAGAGGCGCTTGAAGAAGGTTGTCGCAAGGGCGTCGTCACGCTCAAGCTCCGTCGCGAGTGCCGTCCAGGCGGCAGGTACGGTCGTGTGCTGGGTGGTGGAGACCTCGCGCAGATTGCGAAGCATTTCGGGGAGCTTGGCCGGCGTGGGCGCGCCCCAGTCGAGATAGAGTGTGCCGCCCCAGTCGGTCATATTGTGCAGGATCGCATTGGCCCCGTAAGTGTGGCTCCACGGCAGGAAGTTGCACATGACCTGCGGGCCGCCGGTCAGCTCGTTCAGCCGGTCTTCGTCCCACACCGAGCGGATCATCTTGGCATTGGCCGCGATCATGCCGTGCGTGTTGATCACCGCTTTGGGCTCGCCCGTCGAGCCGGAGGTCAGCATGTACTTGGCGACAGTCTCGTGACCCAGCCGGTCGTAGGCCGCATCCACGGCATCGGTCGGCGTCTTCGCGAAATCATCGAGGCTGACGCTGTCGTATCCCGTAGGTGCATTGCGGGCATAGATCACAGTGCGGTCGCCGACCGCCATACCATCTAGGCCGCGCTGATACTCAGCACCATCATCGACGTAGATCAGCTTCGGCTCCGTCAGCCCGTCGACATAGGTCAGGCGCGCGAAATCCTGACTGAGCAAGGCATAGGCCGGCGTGACCGGGACGACCGGCGCACCGGCCCACATCGCCGCGTACATGACGAGGGCATGTTCGATTGAGTTGCGCGACAGGATCATCAGCGGCGCGTCCGGCCCGGCTCCGGCATCGATGAAGCCCTGCGCCAGCGCGCGGATTTTCGGCAGGGCCTCTGCATAAGTCAGCGTCACCCATCCGTCCTTTGACGGGTCGACCGGATCGCGCTGGGCGAGCCAGACCGTGTTGGGGCGGTGGGTCGCCCAATGCACGAAGGGCCATAGCATATGCGGCGGGTGCTCTTTCAGCGGCTGGCCGTTTTCGAGGATCACCGAGCCATCGTCCCGGCGCTCAACGTGCATCTTCTGAGGCAGGTAAGGGATTTCGCGAAAAGGAAGGTGGCTGGTGTTCATGATCGTCCTTGAGTGTCGATATGCATCACGGATCCGCAATGCTTGCAGTGTACGGCGTCAGGCTCGTGTCGGGAAAGACCGCAGGTTTCACACTCCACCTCGACCTTGCCGGCCGGAATGGCAATGGCGCGCAGGAGCCGCAGGAACAGCGTCAGCCCGAGCACCATGATGACGACCGCGAGCAGCCGCCCCCAGATGCCCTCCATCAGAATGTCGCCATAGCCAGTGGTGGTGAGGCTGGTCACGGTGAAATAGAGCGCGTCCACATAATTGTTGATGCCGTCATTCACGCCGACCTGCGCGACGTAGACGAAGGCCGCCATCATGAAGACGAAGACGCCGAGATTAGTGATCCGGTCCACTATCTGTTCGTGGGCCTTCAGGTAAGCGGAAAAGGTTTTCATCCGGCGCAGCACGGTGAAGGCGCGGATGATCCGCACCGCCCGCAGCAGCCTGAGAAAGGCGAAGTTCTGCGTGAAGAGTGGCGCAAACATCGTGAAGACCACGATTGCATCGGCCCAGTTCACGATCCTGCTGGCAAACTCCGCTTTGGACTTTGCGATGTAGAGCCGCGCGACGAGGTCCAGCGCGATCACCGCGCCGATCACATAGTCGAGCGCCGGGTGGGCGTTGCCTCTGTCCTGAAACGGCGCCCAGAGGAAATAGGCAATCGTGATGACATCAAAGGTCAGGAGGCCAAGGCGGAATATGTAAGGCCCCCGCCCATGCCCCTCATAGAGCCAGAACAGGTGCCGGTTCAGGCCCTTGCGGTCGCTCATGCGTTTCTACCCAAGTCATCCATCAGCGGCATGGTTTGCAAGCGCGCCGCATCAGGCGCAAGTCCGCACGGCATCTTCATGCGCCGATACGAGCTCAGATATCTTGCGATCAACGCGCACGACAGGTATGTCAGCGTCTCATCAGGAGGGCTCTGTCAGTGATCAGGTAACCGCCACATCAGGCGCGGCGTTACGCCGTAAGGTTCACTTACACTGGAGCACTCAGATGCAATCCATAATCTATGACGTGGCCGTCTCCATCGACGGCTACATTGCCGGCCCCGCAGCCGACGTGTCGAAATTTCCGGCAGAGGGCGAGGTCGTGGCCGACTATTTCGAACGCCTCAGCCAGTATCGCTGCGCGATCATGGGACGGGCCACCTACGAGTTCGCCTATGATTACGGCTTGAGGCCGGGCGACAATCCCTACCCGCACATGCAAACGCTCGTCTTTTCCAAGACGATGCCGTCGCCATCCGAACCCAACATTGAAATCGTGCGGGGTGATGCAGTTGAACGGATCGCTGAGCTGAGAGGTTCCGCCGATGGACCGATCTATCTGTGCGGCGGCGGCGCTTTTGCAGGTTGGCTGCTCTCACAGGGCCTGATCGATACGCTTCGCCTCAAAAGAGCTCCGATCCTGCTTGGTGGCGGAACGCGCCTGTTCGGGGATCAAGCGATACCGGCTGATCTGCAGATCAGCGAGACAAAACCCTATGATGGCGGGGCTGTCTTTCAGGCGTTCGACCTGATGCCGGCGCGGAGCGGTCCCTAGTCAGGAGCCAGCGTCACGTAGAAGCGTACCACCTCGCTTGACTATTTATTTTCATAATAATAGAAATATTCTAAATAATGAAAAGGAAGATGCCGTGGCCAACGACCTTCACCGCCCAAAGGGTTTTTCCTCTGCGGTCAGCTATGCTGATCCGAAGACCGCGTTCAAATGGCTGGAAAACGCTTTCGGTTTCGAGCCGCTCCTTGTGATCCTCGATGAAAATGACGATCTCGCCCATTCAGAGATGACCTATGGGCAAAGCGTCATAATGGTCGGAAGCGAATGGTCGGATGATCATCGCAGCCCCAAGAACATCGACGGCACAAACACTCAAACCGTGCACGTCCAGCTCGATCAAGGCGAGGACATTGACGCCCATTGCGAGCACGCACGAAAGGCAGGCGCGAACATCATCGCCGAACCGGAGACCCAGTTCTATGGCGACCGGACTTACCGGGCAAAAGATCCCGAAGGGCATATTTGGACCTTCGGCGTGATGATAGAGGCGAAAACGCCGGAGGACTGGGATAAGGCCTCGGGCGGCTCAATGCGGACCCTCGACCGCCTATGAGCGCGCGTAGAACTCTGGATACGACGCTGGCTGCCCTCGCCGACCCCGTAAGGCGGCGGGCGGTCGAGCTGATCGGCGAGCAACCCCGACCTGCGGGCGCGCTCGCCGAGGCGCTGGACCTTGCCGCGCCTGCCATGAGCCGGCATCTCCGCGTGCTGAAAAACAGCGGCCTCATCGAGGAAGCACATCCAGACTATGACGCCCGCGTGCGCATCTACACACTGAAGTCGGGCGCAATGGACGATGTGAAGCAGTGGCTCGCCGACACTGAAGAGATGTGGAGCCAGCAGCTCGCCGCGTTCAAAGCGCACATTGAGACCCGCGAGACATGAGCGCCGTCATCGTGTCGTTGCGAGTGCCGGCAAGCCCGGCCAACGCTTTCGACATCTTTACAGCCGAGATCGGGACCTGGTGGCGTCCGAGCGCGCTTTTTGAAATCACGCCCAGAGGCGACGGAACACTGCGTTTCGAAGACCGCGAGCGCCTTGTAACCAAGTTGCCT
>JBCBTR010000053.1:0-11870 GCA_039818545.1 Pseudomonadota bacterium | reverse complement strand
GAGCCTGTCGAGGCTTCGGCAACCGACACAGAAGCAGCGTCCGCTGAAGCCGTTGCGCCGTTGCCGATGCCGGAAGCCACCGTCAATGTTGCCGTCGCCGATGTGCAGTCCGCGCTGGAGCCCATTCCAGACCTGCCCACGCTCGAAGAAGCGGCAGATGCCGGAAACGCGATCGCGCAATTCACGCTTGGCACCGAGCGATTGGACGCCAGCGATTACGCAATGGCGGCCAGCCTGATCCGCAGAGCGGCCGATCAGGGCCAGCCTGCCGCACAATACCGGCTTGCCAAATTGCATGAGCGCGGCCTCGGCGTTCCACGAGACCTCGTCGCGGCCCGCGAATGGACGCAGCGCTCGGCCCGCAATGGAAACATCAAGGCGATGCACGATCTCGCCGTGTTCTTTGCCGAAGGCGAAGGCGGCCCGCAGTCTTATGCAGGCGCCGTAGAATGGTTCCGCAAGGCGTCCGAATACGGCGTCGTCGACAGCCAGTACAATCTTGGCGTTCTCTACGAACAGGGCCTCGGCATTTCACCCGACCTTGGAGAAGCGCTGACCTGGTTCGAAATCGCCGCCCGCGAGGGCGATACCGGTGCGCCGGCCAAGGTGCAGGCGCTGCGCGAGCGCGTTTCTCCCGAAGTGGCCGCCGAGGCTGCCAGCAAAGCCGAGACCTGGTCAGCCGCGGCTGGCTCGAACGAGGCCAATGGCGTGTTCGCCGACAATGAATGGAAGACGCCACTGCTCTCGCATGTCCGCGCGGCACAGGTAGCCCTCGACCGATTTGGCTATGCCCCCGGCACCGCGGATGGCTCTATCGGCCCGGCGACCGCTCAGGCCATTCGCGCCTTTCAGCGCGATGCCCAGATCACCGCCACGGGGCAGATAGACGAAGCCACGATTGAGGCGCTGAACGCCCGGATCAACACAACGACGGCGCGCGGCGCGCTCTAGAGCCGCCATCCGGGCCGTTGCGGCCCATCCGTAAGAAGCGATGATCTGGCGACAGGCCGGACGCGGTTTTCGCCGAGCACAAACGCCGCCAGTCCTTCCGGAAACACAGTAGCGAACGCCTCGTCGCGCACGTTCAGGCCGCCGGTAAACGCCCCCAGCGCCGGCATGATCAGGCGTGTGCCGTCTGTTGCGAAACAGCGACGGCGGACGCTGCGACCCCGACCGCCCACCTTGGCAGCGGGGTGAAGGTGGCCGGCGACTTCCCCGTCTTCGCCCGTCGGCTCATGCCGGAAAACCAAGGCTCCGGCACGCCAGACTTTCGCAGGCGTCCCCCCAAGGTCTTCAGGCGGATCGGGGTCGTGATTGCCCTCCACCCAGACCCACTCATATCTGGCGGTCAGCGCCCTGATCCGGTCCGCATCGCCGGCGCTGATCCGCAGTTCGGCGGAGCGGTCGTGGAAACTGTCACCAAGGGAAATCACGGTTTCGGGCTGGAACGTCTCGCATAAACGCTCAACGATTCCGAGCGTCGCGCCGGTGTCGTAGGGCGGCAGCAACTGGCCGCGCCGAGCATAGGACGAGCCCTTCTCAAGATGCAGATCGGAAACCACCAGCACGCGCCGGTCTGCCCACCATAACCCGCCCTCGCAAAGCGGAGTCAGCAACTCTCCGGCGAGGTGGATCAGGATCTCATCGGAGGGGCGCGCGGCGGTGGCTGTCATTGAGGGGAAGAGTGATGGAGCGGCCGACTCGCGTCAATCCGCCGACCTGCGTTTGGCGGCTGGCAGGGAGTTCGGCTAAGCAGGAGGCATGGCCGTATCTTCTCCATTCGCGCACTCGCCCGGTGTCACCCGCCTCGCCCAGCGGCTGGAGGAGGTCCGCGCAGGCCGGGACACGCTGGTCGTCGGGCTGACCGGGTCAGTCGCATCCGGTAAGACCACGCTGGCCGGCCATCTCGCCGATGCGCTAGATGACACGCACAGCGTTGAAACGGTCTCGACCGATGGCTTCCTGTTTCCGAACGCCGTCCTCACCGAGCGCGACCTGATGATGCGCAAGGGCTTTCCAGAAACGTATGATCGCGCCGCCATGGCAGAGGCCATTAAGAGCCTGCGCGCCGGGGCCGCCGATTTCCCGGCGCACAGCCATGTCACCTACGATATCGACCCGGCCCTGACGCGCCGCATCAAGCGCCCGGACCTGCTCCTGCTGGAAGGGCTTGGCTTTACGCCGCCCGCCCCGCAGGCCGAGCCCGGCAAGCCGGATGTGCTGATCTTCCTCGATGCCGAGATCGACCATATCGAGGGCTGGTTCCTTGAGCGGTTCAAACGCTTCTGGGTCGCGGCAAAAGATGATCCGAGCTCATTCTATGCGCAGTTCCTGCACATGTCCGAAGACGAATTGGTGGTCTTTGCAAAATCGGTCTGGAGCGGCATCAACCTGCCGAACCTGACAGAACACATCCTGCCCCTTCGGGACTCGGCGCATCTCGTCGTGTCGAAGGATGAGGACCACACCGTGCAGATCGCCGAAGACCGGTTATCCTAGCCCATCGCGTCCTGAATGAGGCTGTCTTCGGCTTCGGCGAGAATGGCTTCGCTGGCACTCGCCCCGGCGACGCTTTCCTTGCCGATCTCCAGCATCACCGGCACCGCAAAGGGTGAGATTTTCGGCAGATGCTTATGATCGATCTTGCCCTCGGCGCGCACCAGCGCATCCGACAGCCGGCGAATATCCAGCAAGCCCGTTGCCGCATCGGCCTGCGCGGCCTGCAACAGGAGATGGTCAGGCTCATGGCTGCGCAGCACGTCGTAGATCAGGTCCGTTGAGAAGGTGACCTGACGCCCGGTCTTTTCCTGCCCGGGAAAGCGACGCGCAATGAGGCCCGAGATCAGCGCGCAGTTCCGGAAGGTGCGCTTCATCAGGATGCTCTCATCCAGCCATGCGTCGAGATCATCGCCAAGCATATCCGGTGCGAAGAGTTCAGCCATGTCGAGATCACCCATGGCGTCCATGCTCCAGACGGCCAGCGCATATTCAGACGCGACGAAGCCGAGCGGCTTGCGCCCCGCCCGCTCCAGCCGGCGCGTGAGCAGCATGCCAAGCGTCTGGTGCGCGAGGCGGCCCTCAAAGGGATAGCAGACAAGGTAGTGCCGATCCGCACGCGGAAAGGTTTCGATCAGCAGATGATCCGGGGGCGGAATGGCTGATTTCGCTTTCTGGATTTCGAACCATTCCCGCACCTGTTTCGGCAAATGCTTCCATTGCGCCGGATCGTGGATCATCTGGCGCACGCGTTCGGCGAGAAAAGTCGAGAGCGGAAACTTGCCGCCCGCATAATAGGGTATCGCCGGTTTGTCGGATTTCGCAGACACCACCAGCGCGTCATTCTCCTGCACCGTCACAAGACGGAGGATTTCGCCCGCGAACAGGAATGTGTCGCCCGGCGTCAGCGTCTGGACGAAATACTCCTCGACCTCGCCCAGCTTGCGCCCGGCACGGATCGCCTGCGCCTCACCGCCCGAACCGGCCTTGCCCGTTTTCTTCTTCAGGAACTGCGCCTTGCGGACGGTCAGCTTGTTGGCCTCGACGATCGCGCCGACATTCATCCGGTGCTGCTGCGCATCGCGGTTGGTGCGGGCCACCCACTGCCCGTCCGGCCGGCGCACGACACGGTGAAAACGGTCATAGGTCTTCAGCGCATAGCCACCCGTTGCAACGAAATCGACGACGCGTTCCCACATCTCCCAGTCGATATCTTTGTACGGAGCAGCCCGCCTGACTTCTTCATAAAGCTCATCGAGCCGAAACCCGTCTCCGCAGGCCCGGCCCATCACATGCTGGGCTAGCACGTCGATTGCGCCGGGGCGCACGCTTTCACCGTCCATCTCGCCAGCCTTCACCGCGGCTTCGGCCGCGCGGCATTCCAGCACTTCGAACCGGTTGGTCGGCACGAGCATGGCGCGGCTCGCCTCATCCATCCTGTGATTGGCGCGTCCGATTCTCTGGATCAGCCGGGCCGCCCCTTTGGGGGCACCCATCTGGATGACGAGGTCCACATCGCCCCAGTCGATTCCGAGATCGAGCGTGGACGTGCAGACCACGGCCTTGAGTTCGCCGCGCGCCATCGCCGCCTCGACCTTCTGGCGCTGCTCACGGGCGAGCGAGCCATGATGCAGCGCGATTGGCAGCGCGTCTTCATTCGCCCGCCACAGCTCCTGAAACATCATCTCCGCCTGACTGCGGGTGTTGACGAAGACGAGCGCCATCTTCGCGGCCTTGATCGCTTCATAGACCTCCGGCACGGCAAAGCGCCCGGAATGGCCGGACCATGGAATGCGCTCGCGCGAGACGAGGATATCAACATCGGCGTCCATGCCGCCGGACGCGTGGATGGTCAGGGCATCGGGGGCGAGCCACCGCGCCAGCGCTTCAGGCTCTTTCACCGTGGCCGATAGTCCAATGAACCGGCAGGCCGGAGCCCATGCCGCGAGCGAAGCCAGCCCGAGCGAGAGCAGGTCCCCGCGTTTTTGCGGCGCGACGGCGTGAATCTCGTCGACGATCACGCATTTCAGGTCCGAGAAGAACTCCGCCGCATGATCGGAAGCGATGAACAGGGCAAGCTGCTCAGGCGTGGTCAGCAGGATGTCGGGCGGGTTGGCGCGCTGGCGCTGGCGCTTATGGGCCGGCGTGTCGCCTGTACGGGTCTCGATGCGGATATCGAGGCCCATCTCCGCCACAGGGTCTTCAAGGTTGCGCGCGACATCGACGGCCAGCGCCTTCAGCGGGGAGATGTAGAGCGTATGCACCGAGGGCCGCCCGGAATTGCTGATCGGCCGGTCTGCCAGCTCGATCAGGCTGGCGAGAAACCCAGCCAGCGTCTTGCCGCCGCCCGTCGGCGCAATCAGCAGCGCGCTCTGGCCGGCAAGCGCGGTCTCGGTCAGCGCCAGCTGATGCGGACGCGGTCGCCAGCCGCGCTCGCCGAACCAGTCGTCGAACCGCTGCGGCAGCGCAAAATCGAGAGGCAAAGTGTCAGCCATCGCTAGCAAACTAGCGCAATATGCCTGAGACACAGCCCCGTTTTCATGTCGCGTTCACCAAGGGCCTTCTTAGATCAGGCTCCACCCTAAGGAGTTTCCATGTCCCGACTTTGGCTCATCCTGCCTGTTGCCCTGATCTGCGCGCCTGCGCTTGCCGAAGATAGGCCCGCGCCGCTCGCCGCCGCGCTGGCCGCCGCAAGTGACGGTCCACTCTATGCCTATGACATGACGTTCGAGGGCAGCGGCGTGACCGAGCGCGGCAAGGTCGACCCGACCCAGCCCGAAGGCCAGCGGATTACGGTGGACAGCCCGGCGCGCGAGGCATGGCCGGACGGGTTCGAGGAAGATCTGAAAGAACTCGACGCAGATGCGGACGGCGACATCTGGTGCGCAGGGCTTGCCGAACACGTGCCCGAAGCGGTCACCCTGATTGAGGAAACCGATCGGACCGCGACCTATACCTTCGTCCCTGAGCCGGGTGAGAATGCCGACGGAACCGACCGGAAAGTGATGAAGAAACTGATCGGCGAAATCACCGTCGACACAATCAATCCGGCTATTTTGGCCTTCTCCATGAAAGCTCCGAAGCCGTTCAAGCCGGCGCTTGTTGCCAAGATCGAAACCTTCGACATGAGCGTTCAATGCGCGCGCGCCCCGGACGGGCGGACCTATGTCGAGGAAATGAACATGATCGTTGAAGGCTCAGCCCTCGGTCAGAGCTTCTCCGAAAGGGCCAGACAGGCGATCACACAGCTGTTTCCGTCTGGCGCCTGAGCGACACATGAAAGCCGCGAAGGCTGCTAGAGTCCTGATTCTAAAGAGAGAGGGCGACGTATGAAATTCACAGCAACACTGTTCGCGGCAGCACTGACCATCACAGCCACAGCGGCAGCAGATGAGGTCTGGTCCACGGAAATCGGAGACGTCGTCTACGAGAAAGACCTGCCCGATGGCACAGCGGTTCTTTCCTATCCGTTAGACAGCACCGAGATACGAGGTTTCGGCTACATTGACGGGCTGGCCGGCGTTTATCAGGGCCGTACGAGCTATTCCGGCGTCTGGGTGGAGCCCGGCTCCGACGAGGTGATGCACTGCAAGTACGCCATCGGGAATCCGGAAACCGGGGCGCTGGAATGGAACTGGGGCCGGATCGAGATGATTTTCGTCGACCCGGACTTTCCGGGGTCATGGGTAATCAAGCGCGGCACGTGTTTCGATGAGCTTGACCAGTACCTTGTCGGAAAGCCGGTCGTTGCGGGCGATATTTCCGAATAACTCGACAATTGCCTGTGGCGGGGTAACTCTCCCGAAAAACACGAGGGAGCCCCGCCATGGTGCCGACAACAGGATACGAACCCAACCTTCAGGCCTGGATGGACTGGATGCACGGCGCACACGATCATGCCGGTCTCGCCAAACAGCTGCATGATGATGTCGTTTTCCTGAGCCCGGTCGTTCACACGCCCCAGCGCGGCAAGACGATCACGCTCGCCTATCTCGGCGCAGCCGGGCAGACCCTCGGCGGCGACACGTTCAGATACACGCGGATTTTCGATTGCGGCAACAAAGCCGTGCTGGAATTCGAGTGCGAGATGGATGGCAAATACGTCAACGGCATCGATATGATCGAGTGGGACGAGAACGGCCTGATCACTGAGTTCAAAGTTCTTGTGCGCCCTCTTCAGGCTGTACAGACGGTGCACGCCGCCATGGGCGCGATGCTTCAGAAAATGAAGGACGAGGCCAACGCTTGATCCGTCCGAGAGAGGGCCATGACGAGGTCGCGGCCCCGCCCACGCTGATCACGAAGCGCCTGACGCTGCGCCCATATCGGATTGATGATCTGGAACCCGCCGCAGCGATGTGGACCGATGAAGATACATACCGCTTCATTGGCGGCAAGCCCCGCAGCCGCGCAGATATCTGGCAGCAGATCCAGCGCAGCATGGGCGCATGGGCCCTGCTTGGCTATGGCTATTGGGCCGTGGAAGAACGCGCGAGCGGGCGGTTTATCGGCGAGGCCGGGTTTCTTGAAGGCCTGCGCGACATCGCGCCGAGCCTTGAAGGCTACCCCGAAGTAGGCTGGGTGCTTTCCGCCGATGGGCGTGGAAAGGGCTACGCCAGCGAGGCCCTCTCAGCAATGCTGGCATGGGCCGATGATGCCCTGCCCGGGCGCGAAATCCGCTGCATTATCGAGCCGGATCATGCCGCTTCGATCCGTATCGCCGAAAAAGCAGGCTTTGAGCGTTTGGTTTCCACGGTGCTGGCCGGTCAGCCGATCGTGATCTTCAGGCGCGATCCCGCACAGGCCGGTTAGTCATCAATGGCAGCGGCGAAGTCCGTCACGAAAAGTTCCAGCGCCGTCCAGTCGGTATATTCGGTGTCATGGCCCGTATCGGTCGATCCGCCCTGCGATTTGGCGATGCGCTTCATGATCCAAGTCTTCAAGAAATCATACTTCGTATAGCGCAACGCGCCGGCCGCATTGTGGACGGCTTTGGGTCGCCAGCCGGTCTTCTCGAAGAACGCTTCGGCGCAATCCAGCGCCTCACTACGTTCGTCCTCATCGGTGGCCGCCGCTGCAAGGGAGACAGACACGAACGCGCAGGGCCGCGTGTTCAGCTCGGCCGCGTGCTCGCTGACCCAATGCTGCACGGCGCTCTGATATTTGTGGATATGCAGCGACGCGGCCACGATCACGCCGTCAAACGGCTCGGGCGTGAGGGTGCCGGGCGCGTCAGCCGCATCAATCAGGCGCACTTCGTGTTTCGCACCGGTCAGTTTGTCCGCTGCGAAGGCCGCGATTTTCCGGGTTTGACCCTCCGTTGTACCGTAAAGAACCAGCAATTTCGCCATGCCGTCCTCCCAAAGCATCAAATTGGACCCGCGAACCCCAGAAACACCATCCGGAAAGCCACGTATTTGTGCGAAATCAAACGGCCAAAAGCCTTTGCGCACCGCGCAACGCACGGTATCTAGCGTCCCATGAGCATGACATATCTTGATTTCGAAAAGCCGGTCGCGGAACTCGAAGCGAAAATCGCTGATCTCGAGGCGACTGCGGAAAAAGGCGATGGCCCGTCCATCAAGGAAGAAGTTCGCAAGCTGAAGCAGAAATCTGCCAAGCAGCTGCAGGATCTCTACAAGGACCTGTCGGCCTGGCGGAAGACTCAGGTCGCCCGTCACCCGGAGCGCCCGCACTTCACCGACTATGTTGAGGGCCTGTGCGAGGATTATCAGCCGCTCGCGGGCGACCGCGTCTATGGCGATGATGAAGCCGTGCTCGGCGGTCTTGCAAAATTCGACGGACGCTCGATCGTCATCATGGGCCACGAAAAGGGCCGCACGACCGAAGGCCGCCTGCGCCACAATTTCGGGATGGCGCACCCGGAAGGCTACCGCAAAGCCGTCCGCCTCATGGACCTTGCCGAGCGGTTCGGCCTGCCCGTCATCACCATGCCGGATACCTCTGGGGCTTACCCCGGCAAGGCTGGCGAAGAACGCGGACAGGCCGAGGCCATTGCACGCGGGACCGAAAAGGCCCTGACGCTGAAAGTCCCCATGGTCACGCTGATCATCGGTGAGGGCATGTCGGGCGGCGCGATTGCGATTGCGGCGGCCAACAAGGTTCTGATGATGGAGCACGCGATTTACTCGGTGATCTCGCCGGAAGGCTGTGCATCAATCCTCTATCGCGACGCGGCAAAGGCGCGCGATGCGGCCGAAGCCATGAAGATCACGGCCAATGATCTGAAGTCGCTCAAAGTGATCGACGCGATCGTGAAGGAGCCTATGGGCGGGGCCCATCGCGATCCGGCCAAGGCCATTTCCGCGGCCGGCAAGGCGATCTCCAAGGCGCTCGGCGAGCTCGACGGCATGTCCCCGGCAGAGCTCAAACGCCAGCGCCGCGAACGCTTCTACGCGATTGGTCGCGAGGGCATCTAAAGCTTTTCGAGCACCACACGCGTCCACGTCACACCAGCAGCCTTGTTCTCCGGCTGGATCGACGCCGTGTGGACATTCATCAACGCCTTGAACCCGTGCCGGGCGGCCAGCGCGACCGTCTCATCGCCGCTGACATCGAACATGCGCCGGTTTTTCGGCACCGGCCCGTGGCGCAGGGTCATGAACACACGTGCGCCGGATCGCGCCAGCGCCGCAATGTTCGGCATCGCCGTTTCCCGCTGCGCCTTGTCGAAATGCATCCAGACCGCATTCATCATGATGAGGTCGTAGGTCTCGCCGCGTGCCATCACCGCTTTCAGTTCCGGCAGGCTATCATTCAACCACTCGATCAAGTCGGATGCGTGCAGCGCCATGGCGCGCTCCCGCAATTCCCGGGTCGGCTCAACCGCAAGCACACGATGGGCCTTCGACGCAAAGTACCCCGCATCGCGCCCCGTGCCCGCGCCAATGTCGATGATGTGGCCGGGCTCTGTCGGAAAGAGATGAAGCACCGCCGCATGCACGGTCTCAGGTGGCCGTTTCTCGTAGCGCTCAACCAGCGAGTCCGCCGCCTGCGCATAACCTTCCGTGCCGCTGACACTCTCATCACTCATCCGCGCTTTATCCGAGCGTACGGTCCAATTGTCCAATCCCGCCTTGCGCTGTCACGCCACGCACCGCACCTTCCGTAAAAAGCGCGGGGAGGCGCATTATGAAACATCTCATCGTCGGACTGGCGGCTGCCGCCGCCGCATGCGCGCAGACCCCCATCGAAACGCTGGCCGATACTGGCGCGGATGTCACCATCTATCCCGGCAACATCATCACCTCCGAGGCCAATGCCCCGCGCGCCGAAGCCGTGGCGGTGAGAGACGGCTACATTGTCGGCGTCGGCGAGACTGAAGCTCTCTCCGCCACGTGGCCCGCCGCCACCACAGATGAGACCTTCGCGGGCAAGACCATTGCGCCGGGTTTCATCGACCCGCACATCCACATGGCGCTTTCCTCCATCCAGTACGCCATCCCGCTCACCCCGCCCTGGCCGATGGCCACGCCGGACGGCATGGTGCGTGGCCTGCCGGACCGCGACGCCTTCTTCACGAGGTTGAGAGAGCTGGAGGCCGCGACCCCCGAAGGCGAACCCGTCATCGCCTACGGCTTTCATGATCTCGTCCACGGCGCTCTCGACCGGCACGATCTCGATGCCGTCACGACGACGCGCCCACTCGTCGTCTGGCACTATTCCAGCCACGACTTTTATTTGAACACGCCCGCGCTCGAATGGACGAACACCGACTCTGCGCTTCACGAAAAGTTCGAAGGCGTGCCCCTCGGCGAGGATGGCGAGCCCACGGGCCGCGTCTTTGAAGATGCCGTCGGCCATCTTCTCGAAACGCTCGGGCCTTATCTGCTGGGGCCGGACAAGCTCGAAACTGGGCTTGAAGGCTTCTCCGGCCTGCTCCGCGCAGGTGGCGTCACGACGGTGGCAGATCTTGGCTATGGCCTGTTCGGCTTCCCGCTTGAAGATGCCAACATTGCCGGCAACTGGGTCTCGCCCGAGACGTCCGGCTACCGGCTCTACCTCGTCCCCGAACACCGCGCCTTCAACGCCGCCTTTGGCGAGACCCGGGTGCAGGCGGTGCTCGACATGGTGTCCGGCGCAAAAGAGACGCCGGCCCCGATGCTTCCGCAGGTGAAATTCTTTGCCGACGCCGCCTTCTATTCGCAGACTATGCGGGTTTCCGATCCAGGTTATCTGGAGGGGCAGTCAGAGGGCTCGCCGGGGCTCTGGGTGATCCAGCCCGACGACATGGTCCCAACGATTACGCCCTATTGGGAGGCGGGCCTCAATGTGCGCATCCACTCCAATGGCGATGCCGCGCAGACAGCCACGCTCAACGCGCTGGAAACCCTGCGGGACACACGCCCCGACGCGCGCTTTGTCTTTGAGCATGCCGGTCTCTTCTCGCCGGAACAGGTCGCGCGGGCCGCTGACCTTGGCGCAGCGATTTCCGCCGCCAGCCACTATGTCTTCTATCTTGGTGAAGCCTATCAGGCCCCGCTGGGCGATCCGCGCGGCGCGTGGATTCTCCCGCTGGCCTCCCTCTCAGAGGCAGGCGTTCCAGTGACGCTTCATTCAGATGCCCCACTCGCCCCGCCACTGCCCCTGCGCGCCGCCAGCGTCCACATGACCCGCGCGACCCGCGAGGGCGGTGAACTGACAGTGACGGAAAAGCTCTCCGCCACTGAGGCGCTGGAATCGATCACCATCGATGCTGCCTATGCACTCGGCCTTGAGGAGGAGATCGGCTCCATCCGCGTGGGCAAGCGCGCCGACTTCACTATTCTGGATGCCGATCCTCTGGACACCGCCGGCGAAGACTGGCCCGAAATCGGTGTGTGGGGCGTCGTGCTGGGCGGAGACAAGCGACCGCTCGACAACTAAGCGATACGGGCGGAACAGGCCTGCGTGTGGAGGGCCAACTAGTCAAAGAGGCGCGCCCATGTGCGCACGTCTTCGACGAACAGGTCCGGCTGCTCCATCGCCGCGAAGTGTCCACCCTTCTGCATCTCGCTCCAGTGAACCACGTTGTAGGCCCGCTCGACCCAGCTGCGCGGCGCAGCCGGATAGACGGTCTCGCCCGGAAAGCTCGCAAAGCCGGTCGGCGTCTCGCAGCGCTCACCCTCTGGCAGCGCCGGCCCGCCTTCCTGAAAGAACGCGTTGTAATACCAGACCGATGTCGCGAAGGCGTCATTGACCAGATAGATCATGACGTTGGTGAGCAACTGGTCCTTTGAGTAGACGCTGAACAAGTCATCATTCTCCAGATCCGACCAGCCATGGAATTTCTCGAGGATCCAGGCCGCCTGCCCCAGCGGCGAATCCATCAGCGCGAGCGCCAGTGTCTGCGGCTTGGTCGCCTGCATCATCAG
>JBCBTR010000052.1:0-12134 GCA_039818545.1 Pseudomonadota bacterium | reverse complement strand
GTGTTCCGTTTCCTTGGGGTCCTCATCCTGAGCCTGTCGAAGGATGGCGGCGGGGAGAGATCGGTCGGCTTGGCCATCCTTCGACAGGCTCAGGATGAGGATGGGGCCGGGTGTGGGTGTTTTAAAACTCGCAGCTTGCGTCACCCTCGACCGCGAAGCGGTCTGAGGGCCCAGCTCGGATGATCGCAGATTGTACGGGTGGAGGACGTCAGAGATGGGCCCTCAGATGGCCGATGGCCATCGAGGGTGACGCTGGTGGAGCGTGCGGCTCTGCTAGATCACGTCCTGAATCAGTGAGGACAGGGTTACGCACCGGTATGGTTTATTCGGCAACTGGATATGATCGAGCAAGGAGTTAATGAGACCAAATCCTAGTACATTGAAATATATTGTATTTATGGGTTTAAGGAGCTGCCCACCTATTAACGGAAACTCTCCGTCTTCCGGTCCTGACTGAACCTGATCTTCCACCTTTGGGGATATTCTCTGAATCTCAAGGGGGACATCCACGTGCAGAATCCATTGCTTGCCGAAAACATAGAAGCTCTGTGGAAGCGCTACGCCATCGCGCTGTCGCTGATCCTTGCAATGGTGGTCTCCAGCCATCTTCTGGAGTTCCATGCGCTGAAGAGCGCCCGGCAGGATGCAGCGCTGATCAACACAAGTGGCAAGCAACGGATGCTCTCTCAGCAGATGATCCTGCTCGCTCAGAGATATGTTGAAGACGGCGACGTCTCAGCAGCCGATCTGCTGCAGGCCAAAATCGATGCCTTCGAAAGCAGCCACGAAGAACTGCTGATTGAAGCCAGCGCCTCTCTAAGCCTTCTTGAGCTCTACTCAACGGGACGCCAACCACTGGACCCGATGGTTCGACATCACATTCAGGTCGCGCGTGAAATTGCTCAGGCCACCGAACCAAAATCGACTGATCTGGAAGCACTATACGATACAGGCACAGGGCCGCTCCTGATACGTCTGGACGACGCGGTCAGCGAGTTCCAGGCGGTTGCCGACAGACGGTCTCAGCAGATTCAAAAGATTCAGGAAGCGACGCTGTTTATGGCCGTGCTCGTGATCGTGCTTGTGGGGCTCCTGATCTTCCTGCCGGTGCATCGCATTGTGAGCCGGTCCGTCACGATGCTGCGTCAGGAAATCGAAGAGCATCAGACGACCAACAAGCGGATGTCCAACTTTGTAAACGTCGCCGCAGACCTCTACTGGGAAACCGACCTGGCCGGACGCATCGTCCATGTGGAAGGCCGCTTTCTCGAACGGATGAAAGGCACCCGAGACGATCTTCTGGGGTGTCAGTACTCTGACATTGTTTCACTTGGCCCGGCCGAGACCGCCCGCATGGCCTCAACGCTGGAGAGCGTCGAGACCTATGAAAACATTCAGGGGAACTTCGTGGATGCGGACGGCGTCGCCTATGTGCTGAACCTGACCGGGATGCCTCGATTTGATGATGACGGAAAAATACTGGGATATCTGGGCAAGGCAGACAATGTGACCGAGAACGTCAATTTCCTCGACGAAGTCACCCGCCTGGCCCTGACGGATTCCCTCACCGAAATCGGCAATAAGCGCGCGTTCGAAGGCAAACTCAAAACCGCTATCGATCAGGCCACAGACACCAACCCGATTTCCCTGCTGGCCCTCGATCTCGATCAGTTCAAGCCGATCAATGATACCTACGGCCACGGCACCGGCGATCAGGTCCTGAAGATCGTTGCGAAACGGATTCAGTCCGCTTTGCGGGCCGATGACTGGGTCGCGCGGATCGGCGGCGATGAGTTCTGTATCATTTGCAAGGACAGCAACGCGACCGACATTACCTCCACGCTGGCCGAACGCCTGCGGGAGTCCATTGGACGACCCATGAAGCTGCCCGGCGGTCCCCTCGTTGAAGTTGGCGTGTCCATCGGGATTGCTGAAGCCCCGCTTCATGCAGAGTCGGTTGAAGGCCTGTGTGAAGCGGCGGATGCGGCGCTCTACGCCGCAAAGAATGCGGGTCGCAACGCGGTCAGAGTCTGGTCCGAAGACGCCCGGTCGGCAAAGCTGATCCCAATAGAGAGAATTCAGGCCTAGGCCACGGCCGCATGCGGGTAGTCCTGTGCGCGGTTTTGAAACGATAGAATCGTCGGCTTGAGAACAACGCCAGAATCGACATTCACGGCTCGGCGAATGGTCTCGCTTTTCTGCCAGCTCGCGCGGCCATCGACCACGGTCGGCAAATGAACAATTAGGGCCGCGGAAATTGACCGGGAGGCGCTCTCCCAGAGATAACTCGGCGTATGATCAACAGCATAATAGTCTGTCTTCCCGACCTTGATCATGGGTTTCCTGAACGTTGTCGGCACAGCAAAGTAAAACCCCATGCCTTCGTCGCAACTGACATCGATGATCAGGCTGCCAGGTTTCAGATTGTCTTTTTCGGCTTCGGTGACGAACATCGTGGGATGGTCTGGCTCCTGTAGCAGACCGTTTACGATGATGTCGGCCTCACTGATGAGTTCTGACAGGGCGGTCTCGCTGCCATCATGTTCGATCACGATCATCCGAGGTTCGCCCGCGCCGCCTTCGCGCAGACGGACATAGTGACAGTCGAGCACCTCCTCGCGGACCTCGTGATCCGGCCGTTGTATGCAGATGGTGATGTCTCGAAAACCATGCGCCTTCAGCGCGTATATCGCGCCACGGCTGACCGCACCAAAGCTGAAAATTATCGTCTTTCTCTGATTGCCATAATGACCATCGATCCCCTTTAGCCGCAGCGCATGCAGGACGGCGCAATAGCCTGCCATTTCATTGTTCTTGTAAAATGTGTGCCGTCCCATCTGGCCGGACGGGCTCCACACAAACATGTCCTCGTACGCAATGAGGGTCAGCTTTCGATCGATGGCCGTTTGAGTAATGGCCCGCTGCTGGGCGCAATGTGGATAGCCCCAGAGAATGCCCCCTTCGCGCAACTCCTGCAGATCTGAGAGCATCGGTTTCGCGATGATCACATTCCCGATCTCTGCAAGAAGGTCTGCGCGCGGGGCAACGCCACCCGTCAGCCCTGCGATGTCAGCGTCCGAAACCCCAAAGGGCGCGCCGTAACCTTCTTCAAAGATCAATTGCGTCCGGTAGCCTTCCGGCAGTCGCTTCAGATGACCGGGGTGAATGGGGACGCGCTGTTCGTCCTGCTTTCTGGAAGTCCCGATGACTCCAAACGTCAACTTGTTCATCGATGATCCTGTTCCGGGGGGACACCCCTGACGTCACGGTTGCTCTTGCCAAATGTGAGTTGTTCCGACAGCGAACGGCATGAAGGTGCACCTGTGATGCACAGCCAGTCCTGGCGCATAATCCAGATTCACCGCTCAACAGAGATCGGGTATTTGGACAGTCGGCGACAATAAAGTCAGTCGTAGACCACACGGCCTGCGATAGCCAGCCACGCTGTCCCGGCGATGTGGCTCAAGCGGGTGCGGCCAACAGCTTACGCCGCCTCGACCCGGAAGTAGGCAAAGGCGGGATACGCCCGGCGACCCGTGCCCTAAGCCGCGCTGCCCTCCTCGACCGCATGCGCCAGCGCGGCGGAGAGGAAGAGGTCTATGTCTCCGTCGAGGACGGCGGAAGTGTTGGAGGTTTCGACGTCCGTGCGGAGGTCTTTGACCATCTGGTAGGGCTGGAGCACGTAAGAGCGGATCTGGTGACCGAAACCGATGGCGGATTTGTCATCGTGCTGGCTCTGCACCGCATCGCGCCGTTTCTGCATTTCCGCCTCGTAGAGCTTTGAACGCAGCATGTCCCACGCGGTGGCGCGGTTCTGGTGTTGGGAGCGGCCATTCTGGCAAGCGACGACGATGCCGGTCGGCTCGTGCGTCAGGCGGACGGCGCTGTCGGTCTTGTTGACGTGCTGGCCGCCAGCCCCGGAGGCGCGATAGGTGTCCGTGCGGACCTCGGAGGGGTTGATCTCGATATCGACCGTTTCGTCGATCACAGGCGAGATACTGACCGAGGCGAAGGAGGTGTGCCGCCGCGCGGAGGAATCGAAAGGCGAAATGCGCACGAGGCGATGGACGCCCTGCTCTGATTTCAGCCAGCCATAGGCGTTCTCGCCCTTGATGAGGAGCGTGGCGGATTTGATGCCAGCTTCCTCGCCCTCGCGCTCGTCCAGCGCTTCGACCTTCATGCCGCGTGCATCGGCCCATCGCGAATACATGCGCAGCAGCATGGAGGCCCAGTCCTGGCTTTCGGTGCCGCCCTCGCCCGCATTGATCTGGAGATAGGTGTCCGAGCCATCCGCCTCGCCGGACAGCAGAGCCTCGAGCTCAGCGCGGCCGGCGCGGTCGGCCGCCTTGACCAGCGCCTTCTCGATGTCGGCGAGCATGGAGGCATCGCCCTCAGCGAGCTCGGCAAGTTCCAGACTGTCGGTGACTTCGGCTTCAAGCGCCTCGACTGTCTCAATGCCGTCTGAGAGGCGCTGGCGTTCCCTCATCAGTTTCTGAGCCTGCTGGGCATCGTCCCAGAAATCAGGGCGTTCGGAGAGCGCGTTCAGCTCTTCCAGTCGTTTTGTGGCGACGTCCCAGTCAAAGACGCCTCCTCAGCAGTTCCACGGACTGCTTGATTTGATCGGCAAGGCTGGGCAGGTCCGCCATAGGCTCGGGTCCTCACGAATATCGCAGGGTGAAATGAGGTCGTTTGAGGCGCGCGTCAACCGGCTCAGTAGATGCCGTCTACATCGGTGTCGACGATTTCGTCGGCGGGCTCGGGTAGCGCGCCGGGAAGCGGCGGGAGGCCATCTTCAGGGGTGGCAGGCGCCTCGGGGCCGCCAATGCCGAACTCACCGGCGGGCTCTGCCGGGTCTGGCTCGCTCGGGGTGCCGAAAATGCTCGCATCGCCGCTGGAGAAGATCGACAACTCATCATCGTCGTTTGTGAAGTTCACGCCGGGTTCCGTGCCGGGGCGGAAGGCTTCGTCGATGATCACGCTCGTGCCGGGTCCGGGGAGTTCACCGGTGCGGGCATCAATCCGGACGAGGCGGACGCCAGGAGGAATCCGGAATGGCAGACCCGGCTTCTCCTCAAGGGCCTTTTCCATGAACTCGGTGAAGATCGGCGCGGCGACAGAGCCACCGGCTTCACCTTCGCCAAGCGTCTTCGGGGTATCGAAGCCAACCCAGACGCCAACGACAAGGTCTGGCGAGAAACCGTAGAAGGTCGCGTCGAAATACTCGTTCGTGGTGCCTGTCTTGCCGGCGAGCGGCTTGCCGACGCGCTTGGCGCGCGCGCCCGTGCCGCGCTGCACGACGCCTTCGAGCATGTGCACGACCTGATAGGCGACGATCGGGTCGAGCACCTGCGCCCGCGTGTCGTCCAGTTCAGGCGGGCGGGCATTGTTCCAGCCCTCGGTGCATTTCCCGCACTCGCGATCATCGTGGCGATAGAGGGTGCGTCCGTGGCGGTCCTGAATGCGGTCGAGCAGTGTCGGGCGCACTTCGCGGCCACCATTGACGAGCGCGGCATAGCCTTTGGCCATATCGAGGACGCGGGTTTCGCCCGCGCCGAGAGACATGGCGAGGTACGGGTTCAGCCGCTCGTAAATGCCAACACGTTCGGCAAGATCCGAGACGGCTTCCATGCCGATGTCCTGCGCCATGCGGACCGTCATCAGGTTCCGCGATTTCTCGAGGCCAAGACGCATTGTGGAGAGGCCATAAAAGCGGCCTTCGGAATAGTTGCCCGGGGCCCAGAAGTCGTCCTTCTCGACGTCGAAATCGACGAAGGGCGCATCCAGCACCTGTGTCGCGGGTGTGTAGCCTTTCTCCAGAGCTGCGGCATAGACGAATGGCTTAAAGGCCGAGCCCGGCTGGCGCTCGGCCTGTGTGACGCGGTTGAAGGCGCTTTTGAAGAAGGAGTAGCCCCCCGCCATGGCAAGCACGCGGCCGGTATGCGGATCGAGCGCGACGAGTGCGCCATCAACTTCCGGCACCTGCCGCAGCGTGGCTTCCCCGACCGGAACCGAGAGCGGCAATGCTGGCGCGGTGGCATCAGCTTCCCCATCCTGACCGAGGCCGGCCTCGTCGACCATGGGCGAGGCCGTTTCTTCGGCGTTCAGCACTTTGCGCGAGAACTCGGCGAGGACGACATCGCCGACATCGAGACCGGTCCCGCCATTGGGGCGCGTATAGGTTTCTTTCGCCCAGGCGATGTCTTCCTTGTTCAGGTCGACTTCCTGATTGTCAGGCAGCAGCAGGCGGACGCTGCTGTCTGAGGCGGAAATCACAAGACCGGCTTCCCAGCTGCCATATCCGCCGGGGAGCGAGACCTCAGCGAGGCGCTCATGGGCATTTGCGCCGGTGGCGATGGAAGTGACCGGGCCGCGATAGTCCTTGCGGCGGTCATAGGCTTCAAGCCCGTTCTGGAGGGCTTCCTGCGCGGCGAGCTGCAGGCGGGTATCAATCGTGGTGCGGATCGACAGGCCGCTCTGCTCAAGCTGTTCCTCGCCATATTCGTCGATCAGGTCGCGGCGGAGTTCCTGCACGAAATAGGTCGCGGCGGCGTATTCAGGCCCGCGCAGGCGGCGCGTCGTCGACAGTGGGAGGGATTTCGCCTCCTCCGCCTCTTCATCGGTGATGTAGAGGTCCTCAACCATGCGTCCGATCACATAGTTCCGGCGGCGCAGGAGGCGCTCGGGATTGGTGTAGGGGTTCACCGCGGACGGGGCCTTGGCGAGTGAGGCAAGGATCGCCGCTTCGGAGATATCGAGCTCGGGCAGCGACTTGTTGAAATAGTTGAGCGCGGCCGAACCGACGCCATAGGAGCGTCCGCCGAGATAGATCTCGTTCAGATACAGTTCGAGAATCTCTTCCTTGGTGAAAGCGCGCTCCATCCGGCCGGAGATGACCGCTTCCTTGACCTTCCGCACGATGGTCTGGTCGCGGGTGAGCAGCATGTTCTTGGCGACCTGCTGCGTGATCGTGGAACCACCCTGAAGGCCGCCCGAGCCGGTAATCTTGTTGCGCGCCGAATTGATGGCCCCGCGAAGGATGCCGACATAGTCGAGCCCTTCATGCTCGAAATACTTCTTGTCCTCTGCGGCGATGAACGCATCGACCACGTGTTTGGGGATCGACTCGTACGGCACGAAGACGCGGTGCTGGTCGGCAAACTCGGCAATCAGGGCTCCGTCACCCGCATGAACGCGGGAGGTGATGGGCGGTTCGTACTCCGCCAGCTTTTCAAGGGTCGGCAGGTCCCGCGACAGCGCCGCGATCCACGCCCACAGCGCGATCAGCGCCACCAGCCCCAGAATGAACATGACGACCACGAAGCGCAGCGCGTTCTTCCAGCTCAGCAGGCGGCGAAAAAAGCCGTGTTCTTTGGTTTCAGAAAAGTCTGACATGAAGCCTGTACTCGTTTGCCCCGAAAGGATTGGCGGATTCGCACGCCTTTACGACGACAGTATGGCGTCAAACCCGCCGGAAAAAGGGCTGCAAGCAGCCGTTTTCATTAGTTTTCGGCAAGCAAAACCGACTGTTTGTCGAAATAGCTGTCGATTGCGCGGCGAATGGCCTTCATCGCATTGTTCCGGCCTGACCGCGATTTCAGCCGCCGGGCATCGCCTGCATTGGTCAGGAAACCGATCTCGACGAGGACGGCCGGCACGTCGGGCGCAAGCAGCACATAGAAGCCGGCATTGCGGTGGGTGTTGCGCAGCACGGGGCCGACTTCGGCGAGCTCGGGGATCAAAAGCTCTGCAAATTCAGAGGATTTGGTCTTGGTTTCGCGTTTCAGGAGATCGGTAAGGATGCCCCCCACTTCTCGTGAGCCGCCGTCCTCAATGGGCAGGCTCCAGTCATTGCGCCGGGCTTCGCGGTCGATGCGCGCCTCCCCGCGCTGGGAGATGGTATAGACCGACGCCCCTGCAACAGAAGGCGATCCAGCCGCATCGGCATGGATCGAGATGAAAAGGTCTGCGCCCCAGTCGCGGGCAAGCGTGACGCGGTCTTCCAGCTCAATGAAGCGGTCATCGGTGCGCGTCAGACGGACATCGTAGCGCCGATCCTTTTCCAGCATGGATTTCAGGGTCGTCGCAGATTTGAGAACGATCTCTTTCTCCAGCGCGTTGTGGTGCGCGGCACCGGGGTCTTTCCCGCCATGGCCGGGGTCGATGACGATTGTGAAGCGATTATCGGCGTTTCGCGCCACAGCGCGGCGCGGTTCGGGCCGGGGCGGCGACAGGATGGAGTCGTTGTAGGCAGCCGCGTAAGCCTGCGCATGAGGGGTCGCGGCGCGGGCAAAACGGACCGGCGAGACGGTTTCGAGGTCCAGAATGATTCGGTGGCGAGGCTCTGAACCGGCTGGAGGCAGGTCGAGGGCGCGTGCGATCATCATTGGGCGGTCGAGTTTCAGGGTCAGCTGGCCATCCAGCCATTCAAACTGATCGACCCCGCCCATACCCCTGCCCGTGGGCTCTGCGCGGCGCCAGTCCGCGCCCGGCATGGCGATGATAATGGCGTGACTTGTGGTGTCACCACTGAGGAATTGCTGATGAGTGACGGGGGCGTCGGCCCAGATGGTCACCCGGGTCGGCGTGCCGTTTCCGACCACGCGAATATCCTCGATGCCAGCAGCAAGGGCCTCCCCGCAAAGCGCGAGAAGGGCGACGAAACACGCCAAAACCCTGAAAACCACCACATTCATGACCGTCTGACCGTCATTTCCGACCATTGTTGCCTATGCTCGTAGCGGCCTGAACCTTAACCGCCGATTTATCATTGTCCGGATCGCTGAAATTCGCCGTCCCCGGAATAATAGGGTTTCCAAGCGCGGGGAAATTGGGCACTGTTCAATCAGCGGCGATCAAGCCGCCCAGACATTCTTCTCTGCGAAGCCAAGGCAGGCGGTAGCCGCCGGGCGCGCCCCGAAGACGGAAAACAAGATGCAAGCCGGATACGGTCCCCAAAAACAACGTCCCGCCGCGCCTGAGCGCGACAAAAGGACTTTGGACCGAATCCTTTCCACAAGACATGCCGGTCCCCGCGCAGCGGACCTGATGGTGTCCGCACGAACGCGGCCGGCCCATAAGGTACTATTTCATGAGCAAACTCATGCTGATAGACGCGGTCCACCCCGAAGAAACCCGGGTGGCCCTCGTCTCCGACGGCCAAGTTGACGATTTCGATTTCGAGACAACTGGCAGAGAACAACTCAGAGGCAATATCTATCTCGCGAAAATCACGCGGGTTGAGCCCTCTTTGCAGGCTGCTTTTGTCGAATATGGCGGCAATCGCCATGGCTTTCTCGCCTTCAGCGAGATCCACCCCGACTATTACCAGCTGCCTCAGGAAGACCGCGAAGCCCTTCTGAAGGAAGCTGCCGACGCGGCTGCTGAGGACGAAGGCGAATTCGACATCGACGAAGACGATGACGACGAGTCCGAAGCCTCCGCCGACGATTCCGATGCAGACTCCGACGATGACAGCGAGGATGAGGTTGAGGCGTCTGAAGAGGAGTCCGACGACTCCTCTGACGATGATGCCGATGAAGACGGTAAGGACGCGAAAGCGGAAAAAACCGCCCGTCCCCGGCGTCGCCAGAAGCGCCCGCCAAATCTTCAAAAGCGTTACAAGATCCAGGAAGTGATTCGCCGCCGGCAGGTCATGCTGGTTCAGGTGGTGAAGGAAGAGCGCGGCAATAAAGGCGCGGCGCTGACGACCTATCTTTCGCTCGCGGGACGCTACTCGGTGCTGATGCCGAATACGCCGCGCGGCGGCGGCATCTCCCGCAAGATCAATTCGAGCACGGACCGCAAGCGCCTCAAGAACATCATGAGCGAGCTGGAAGTGCCCGGCGGCATGGGCCTGATCGTTCGTACCGCAGGGGCCAAGCGGACCAAGACAGAGATCAAGCGCGACTGCGACTACCTGCTCAAGCTATGGGACCAGATCCGCGAAGGGACGATGTCCTCAATTGCGCCGCAACTGATCCATGAGGAAGGCGGGCTCGTCCACCGGGCGATGCGCGACCTGTACGACAAGGATATCGAGGAAGTCTTGATTCAGGGCGACGAGGCCTACAAAGAGGCCAAGGAACTCGCCAAGCTGCTGATGCCGAGCCACGCCAAGAAGGTGAAGGCCTGGAAAGAACCCAAGCCCGTCTTCGTGGAAGAAGGCATTGAGGAGCAGCTCGATTCGATCTTCTCACCGACCGTGCAGATGAAATCGGGCGGCTATCTCGTCATCAACCAGACCGAAGCTCTGGTGGCGATCGATGTGAACTCGGGCAAGTCGACCCGCGAGCGTAATATCGAGCAGACCGCCCTGCGCACCAATCTGGAAGCGGCTGAAGAAGCCTGTCGCCAGATGCGCCTGCGCGATCTTGCCGGTCTCGTCGTGATCGATTTCATCGACATGGACGAGCCGAAGAATAACCGCGCCGTCGAGAAGAAACTGAAAGAGTGCCTGAAGGCGGACCGCGCGCGCGTCCAGCATGGACGGCTGTCGCAGTTCGGACTGATGGAAATCTCCCGCCAGCGCCGCCGGGCCGGTGTGCTGCAGGCGACATCCGAACCATGCAAAACATGTAATGGCACCGGGCGCATCCGGTCTGTTGGCTCAGCCGCACTGCAATTGCTGCGGGCCATAGAGGCGCGCGCGGCAGGCGGCGGCCTTCTCTCGATCACGGTGGAAGCGCCGACCGAGGTTGCGCTCTACCTGCTCAACAATAAGCGCGAGGCGCTGACGCAGATCGAGAATGAGGCGGGTTTTGCCGTCTCGATCAAATCCTCCGACGATATTCTGGCCGGCGATTTCACGATCCATGCCGAGAAAGACCCGAACTTCAAGGCCCCGCGCAAACGCAGCCGCAAACGCCGCGAAGAGTCCAAGCCTGAGGAGACCTCGACCGAGACGGTCGAGTCCGATGAGGACGATGACGAGGATGAAGCCGAAGCGAAGTCGGAAGAGTCCTCAGAGGAGTCCGACAGTCGCGAAGGCGGCGGACGCAAGCGTCGTCGTCGGGGCCGTCGCGGTGGGCGTCGCCGGAAACGTTCGGGCGGTGAAGACAATGGCGAGGCCTCATCAAGCGATGATGATGTGCCGGCCGAGCGCGTCACCGAAAGCGGAGACGCTGAAACGCCGGATGCGCCCAAGCGTGAGCCGAAACCGGACGCCGTGCCGGAAGATGGCGGCGCGTATCTTGACGGTGTCTCTGTGACGGCATCGGAAATGGTGGACGCGCAGCCTGAGGCGTCTCAGGACGCTTCTGAAGAGACCAAGACCGAGGACGAAGAGGCCAAGCCGAAGCCACGCCGCAGACGTCGCCGCAAGCCGAAGTCAGAAACGACAGAGGCCGCTGAAGCTTCTGCGCCAACTGAGGAGGCCGAGGCCCCCGCCAAACCGGAGCCGAAGCCGGAACCCAAGCCAGAGCCGAAGCCTGAACCTGTCGCAGCCGAGGCTGCGCCGGAACCGAAGGCTGAGGAGACCGGCAAGAAAGAGCCGAAGAAGCGCGGCTGGTGGGCGCGCCGGACGGGCTAAGAAATGGATTTGAGGCGGGCGTCAGGCGCTCGCCTCAAAGGCCCCCAGTGCCATTCCAGCGAGCAACAGCGTCAGCAGCGTCACCGATGCCGAGAACAGCAGCAGATTCATTCGGACAAAAGCCATGATGCGGCCGGTGCCGTAGACCGTGCGCAACGTCCTGTAAACATAAATTGGGATCGACGCGAACAGCACAGCGATCGCCCACGGCGTGATGAACCAGGCCGCAATCATGGCGATCGCGCTGGCCAGGTAGAGCCATGACTGGAAGTGCAGTGTCGTGATGAGGTGGTCGTAAACGTAGACCTTGCGGTGCCATGCATAGAGCAAGGCGAGCGCGAGCGAATAGACCGGAAAAAGCGCAAGGCTGAGCCTTGGCAACCAGTCCTCGACGGCGGCAACGAACTCACCCTGATTCTCGTAGAGGTTCGCTGCGCGCTCGAGCGCAGCTTCGGTGGTTCTGATCTCGCCCTCTGTCATCCCTTCAGTTTCGTCCAGCGCCGACTCGCGCAGCGCCGTGCGATCAATGGACCCGTCCTCGCGGATAAAGGACGGCTCCTACGACTTCCATTTCGGAAATGGAGAAACCACTGTCGAAAACACGCCG
>JBCBTR010000051.1:0-12178 GCA_039818545.1 Pseudomonadota bacterium | reverse complement strand
GTTACGGCGGTCGTCTCCACCAGCCAGCGTTCCAAGTCCGGCACCGGCAACAGCGCCTGCACCGGCACCGATAAGTGTTTTGTCTCCGACGCTCTCGCAACCAGCGAGCATTCCGACAGCAACCAGGGCGGTCAATGCGTATTTCATCTCTGAGGTCCTTTCCCCTTGGGTGAATTCTTTGCGGTTACACCACTCATCTACGCGTAACATGACTCGCGGTTTCAAAATCTCTTACGAATTTGCAATGTCAGAGACACCACGAGGTCGCCTGCGAGGGCGGTGATCGGCTAGTCTTCACGCAATGACGCATGATTCTCGCCCGGCCTTCCTCGAATTCTTCGCTGGTGGCGGAATGGCCCGGCTTGGGCTTGAGCGGGACTTTTCCTGCGCTTTCGCCAATGATTTCGACCCGGCAAAGTGCGCTGCCTATGCGGCGAACTTCGGTGATGCGCATCTGGTGCCGGGAGATGTCGGTGCAGTATCCGCCGACGATCTGCCGTCCGCCGCGCTCGCCTGGGCGAGTTTTCCCTGTCAGGATCTGTCGCTTGCCGGGGCCAGAGGCGGGATGACAGCAGGACGATCGGGCACGTTCTGGGCCTTCTGGGGCCTGATGCGCGATCTCGCAGAACGGGAGCGCGTGCCGCCTGTCGTCGTCCTGGAGAATGTGCCCGGTCTGCTGACGTCGGGCGGGGGGCAGGACTTTGGCGTTCTCGTCGACGCGCTTGTTGCTGAGGGCTATCGCGTGGGCGGGTTGGTCCTCGACGCGGCGGACTATCTGCCACAATCGCGGGCACGGCTGTTTCTTGTGGCGGTTCGTGGAGCGGTGCCAACGCAACTAGTGGGCAATGGTGCAGATTATGGCATCACGCCGGGTCTTCGCGCGGCCGTTGACCGGCTCTCTCCGAAGAACCGTGCGGGCTGGCTCTGGTGGCAGCTTCCGGGCCCGGTCGTGAACCGCGCCGTACTGACAGACCTTGTCGAGCGCCATGTAGACGCGGATATCTGGCGAAGTGAGGCCAAACTCCAGCATCTGCTGTCGATGATGTCACCGGCCCACACGTCTGCTGTGGAGGCGGCTGAAGCGTCTGGCGAGTTCCGCGTTGGCGCGGTTTACCGGCGCATGCGCGGCGGCGAACAGCGTGCTGAGGTGCGTTATGACGGTATGGCGGGGTGCCTGCGAACGCTGAAAGGCGGCTCCTCGCGTCAGTTGCTCTTGATCACGGAAAATGGCCGCACGCGGCTCCGCCCCATGCTGGCGGTGGAGGGCGCGCGCCTGATGGGCCTGCCGCCGGACTATCAGCTCCCGGACAAGGCGACGGCGGCGTTCAACCTGCTCGGGGACGGCGTTTGCCCGCCCGTTGTGGTGCATATTTCCCGTCATATTCTCGCTCCGCTTTCTCGATCTCTTAATCACGGACGCGATATGGCGGGTGACGGTGCTCACATTGCCAAATTGTCATTGGCGGCGGGCGGCCCGGCGAGTTTGTAAATAGACGCCGCAGGCGCTACCTAAGTGCTGGGCGCACATAATTGGATACAGGGTTTCCGATGCTTCATCCTTCGACCAAGAAACTTATCGACAGGCTTCGAGAGAAGACGGCGCAGCAGGCGATTACATGGACCGAAGGCGAAGATCAGGCGTTGGTCTTCGATACCGAGGGCTACAGGGTCGCCCTGACGGATGCGCCTATCGAAGTTGTGCTGCTGGATCCACTCGGCAAGGAACTCGAGCGCGCGACACAGCAAGATCTCGCAGCGACGCAAACAGCAGACGGGCAGAGCTATGCCGACGCGCTGGCTGGCATGCGTGGCGACGCCCAGCGCATTGCGCGAGGCGCGGAATACGCCATCGAGCGCGTGCTCGCCGGACTGGAAAAATCTGAAGATGCCAACGATGCTGCTGCCATTGCCACTGAGGCGACGGCTCCGAATGAGGCTGATGAGCTCCCGACCATAACGGATGAAACGAGCCTTCTCGCTGAGAGGACAACCAGCGATGTGGCCGATGCTGAAGCGGCCCCTCAGCAACTCGCCGAAGAAGTCGAGAGCTCTGCACCCGCCATGCCGGAGAGCCCGGCACCGGCTTTGCGCCAGCGCGAAGAGCCTGTGCCGGCAGAGTCAGCTACGGGCGTTGAGGTCCCATTGACGTCGATTGGCGCGGTTGCCGGCTTCAGCGGTACCGTTCAGGTTGAGGAAACGCAGACCGAAGAGATGCCTGCGGTCGACCCCGCGCCGGAGCCGGATGTGCTGCCAGTGATCGAGGATCATGTCGCTGAAGCCGGGCCATCGAGCGAAGATGCGCTGGCCTCTGAGTTGTTGTCGCAGGTGGTTGAGCAGGTGACCGCCAGCGAGGCGTCAGCCGGCTCTGTGACGGCTGAGGCTGTCGATGAAGCCAACGATATGCTGAGCGATCCTTTTGCTTCGATACCGCATGTTGGTGAAGCGCCAGAAACGGCATCACCGCAGCCGGAGCCAGCGCCTGAAGCAGCCGCTGATGCCGAGACAGACGAAGAAGGCAAGGTGAAGACAACAACGCGCTTCAATCCTTGGAACTAAGCTTACCGAGCTGTGCTCGCAGCTCTGCCAGATGATGGCGCGTTTCGTTGCTGAATTGACACGTTCCGGAGCGAAACGCAGGCAGGCGAGGTTATTCTGCGCGGTTGGAGTTGATTGAATCGCTCCCTTTCAACAGATGCCGAAACAGGCGGCGCGGTCGCGCGCCGGCCCGTCCTTTTGGCCAACCATGAAAGCGGTGCGCGCAATGTCCCTGAAACTCGCAATCATATCCCTCGGTGTCAGCGCTGCAGCGCTGACGGCGGCAAGCCCTGCGCTCGCGCAGGAGACAGAAGATGATACCGCGCGCCTCGGCACGGTGACGGTGACCGCCCAGCGGATCGAGGAAGACCTGCAGGACGTGCCGATCTCGATCACAACGGTCGGTGGTGAGAAGCTCGACAATCTGAAAGCCGGCGGCGCGGATGTCCGCTTCCTGTCGGCGCGTGTGCCCAGCGTTGTGGCCGAAAGCTCATTCGGGCGAACCTTCCCCCGCTTCTACATTCGCGGCATTGGCAATACCGACTTCGACCTCAATGCCAGCCAGCCCGTCTCGCTGGTCTATGACGATGTCCCTTATGAGAACCCGATCCTGAAGGGCTATCCGGTCTTCGATCTGGAAAACATTGAAGTGCTGCGCGGGCCTCAGGGCACGCTGTTCGGCCGGAACACGCCCGGTGGCATTATCAAATTCGACTCCAAAAAGCCAACCGATGAGTTCGACGCTTATGTCCGCGCCTCCTACGGCAACTACAACACGTCCGAACTGGAGGGCGCGATTGGTGGCCGCGTGGACGAGGCGCTGGCGGTTCGCTTCTCCGGCATCGCCCAGCATCGCGATGATTATGTCGACAATGGCTTCACGGGCGAGAAAGACGCGTATGAAGGCTTCGACGAAGTCGCAGGACGCGCGCAGTTCCTGTTCACGCCATTCGACAACGACTTCTCGGCGCTGCTTAACGTCCATGCCCGCAATAATGAAAGCTCGGCCCGGCTTTTCCGGGCGAACATCATCGATCCCGGCTCAAACGGCGTCGGCTCCAACTTCGACCGCGACACGGTGTTTTTCGATGGTGGCGATCAGGGCCTCGAACAGGAGGCCTTCGGCGTTACCCTGCGGATCGAAAAGTCTGTCACGGATACAGTCGACCTGACTTACGTATTTGGCCGCGAAACGGCGGAGGTCACCTCGCGGGGTGATATTGATGGCGGCTTCGGCGCGGCCTTCTTGGACGATGGCGACGACACGACCGGACCTGAATTCGGCCCGGGATTCATTCCATTCCCGTCTGAATCCGGCGGCGCGGTCGATGACCTCACACAGGTCACCCACGAATTCCGTCTCGCCTTCAACGATGGCGGCCCGCTTCGCGCACAAACAGGCCTCTTCCTGTTCGATGAAGACGTTCAGATCACTTCGACCAGCTACAACACACTGGCACCGGGCCAGCCGGAGAATGGCCGCGCCGTCCGCAAGGGTGTGACCGAAAGCTTCGCGTTCTTCGCCTCGCTTGCTTACGACCTGACTGATCGCTTCACAGTCGCCGGCGGGGCGCGCTTCACGGATGAAGAGAAGTCCTTTGAGGTTGAGCGCATCACGAGCCCGTTCGGAGCCCCGCCACTCGGGCCGATTACCGGATCGACCGGTGACGATCAGGTCAGCTGGGACCTCTCCGCCACCTATCAGGCGACCGACGACGTCAACGTCTATAGTCGCGTCGCCAAAGGCTTTCGCGGTCCGTCCGTTCAGGGGCGTCTGGTGTTTGGCGACACGGTCTCGGAGGCCGACAGCGAAACCGTGTTGTCCTATGAGGCCGGTGTGAAATCCGAACTCTTCGACAATCGCCTCCGCGCCAATGCCAATGTGTTCTTCTACACGCTGGAAGATCAGCAACTGACCATTGTCGGCGGCATCGACAATACCGTCGCCCTGTTCAATGCCGATGAAAGTGAAGGGTACGGTTTCGAGGCCGACATCGAGGCGGCTGTGACGTCAAACCTTCTGGTGACGGCCGGGGTCTCCTACAACAACACCGAGATCAAGGATGATCTCCTGCTGTCGCCCGGCTGCGGCGCGGGGTGCAGCGTGCTTGATCCGTCTGTGTTCCAGAATGCGGATGGCTCGGTCACGCAGGTCTCTGCGACTGATCTTCCGGCGTTCGATCCGGCACCGGACTCAACCTTCCTCGGCTACAATATTTCCGGAAACGCTTTCCCGAACGCGCCGGAATGGATTGGCAATGTAACGGCCCGCTATGCGATCCCCGTTCAGGGCGGCGAGATCTACGCCTTCACAGACTGGGCCTACAAAGGGGACGTGAACTTTTTCCTCTATGAAAGCGCTGAGTTCGGGCAGGACGGATACTGGGAAGGCGGTCTCCGCGTCGGATACAAGTCCGAGCGTGGGTATGACGCCTCGATTTTTGCGCGGAACATCACGGATGAAGAGGCGCTGACCGGTGCCATCGACTTCAACAATCTGACGGGTTTCGTGAATGAGCCACTGACCTATGGCGTCACACTGTCCATGGAGTACTAGGCTCCGGCGACATCGCAGAACAGGAAAGCCCGGAGCATCGCGCTCCGGGCTTTTTTGACTTGAGAGGGCTGCCGGTCAGAGCGGCGCGACTTCCATGACCTTGTAGACGAGAGGCTCTTCGCCGCGATGCGCGAAGGTGACGTACTCGCCCGGGGTGAATTTGTGATCCCCCAGCCGGTGGGCAGGCTCATCGGGGCCTTCATACTCTTCGTCATAGCGGATGCGCCAGTGGTTTCCGGAGTGGGTGAGCCAACCGTCGGCGCGTTCATCGGGGTCAAAGTGCAGCCTCTGGACCACGCAGGCAGACCGGTTGTCCCGCCAGCCTTCGAGGTCAATCGAGCCATCAGCGGAAAGCGGGGCATGGATGATGTAGCCCTGTCTTGGGTCGCCTTCCGGATAGCCTTCATTGCGCCCGAGACGGAGTGTGATGCGTTTCATCGTCATCGCGGGTTTCTCCTCTAGTGCGCGAGCGCGAGGGCCGGGGCGTTGTCGGCCCGCATTAGCGTGCGCGTGACGCCGCCAAAGAGGAACTGACCGGCCCGGCTGTGACCGTAGGCACCGGTGATGATCATTTCAGCGTCCAGTCCCTCGGCGAGGTTCAGAAGGCCTTTTCCGGGGGTGCCTTCAAGGGCTTTGACGTCCGCCTTGATGTCGCGGTTGGACAACCAGTCGAGCAGCCTTTCGGGCAAATGCGCCTCGCCGCCGGGTCGCTTGGCCAGCCCGTTCTCGGCCTGCGCGATAACGACGGAGTCGGCTGCTTCGATGAGACCGGCATGGAGTGTGACGGCGCGTGCGGCCTGATCACTGCCATCCCAACCGATAATGACCGGGCCATTCTGGGTTTCCGATGTGCCGGCGACTATAACGGGAAGCCCGCTATCCATCATTGTGAATTCAAGGGCCGGGCGCAGGCTGCTGCTGCCGCCGGCAGCGTCGCGTGGGAAGACGATGGCATCGGCGAGCACGGCGGCATCGGCCGCGACTTGTTCGGGAATGCCCACGGCTTTGCGGAACACGGCCTGATCGGAGGATAGTCCGACTTCAGCGATGACGGTCTCGAACGTCGTATTCGACGCGTCCATCAGTTCGGTCTCGGCATCGGAGATGGTCTGGATCGGGATCGCGCCAATTCCGATCACGAATTCCGATCCGAAATAGGCACTGGCCATGGCCGGATCTGGCAGGGCGCAGACGGCTTCGAGTTTGCGGTTCATCCGCTTTGCGAGATTGGCAGCATAGCGCAGACCACGGACATCGTCCGGACCACGATGGACGAACATTGAGACGACTGACATAGATTTCTCCCTCGATGAGGCGAAGAAAAACCCCCGCCACTACTGACTTGGGAGGTGTCAGGTGAGCGCGCACTGCGACATAATTGCAACAATGTGTCTCATGTGCATCATCTGGGTTTTGCGACGGATCTGGTCGGCAAAATCAGGCCTAGCTGTCGAACTTGTCGGCCTTCTTGTCGCCGAGCAACATGCGCTGTTCGAGCCGTCGTCTCAGGGCCGCATAATACGCTTCCAGAAACGGCAGGTCCTCTTCGCCTGGCTGCGTGCTCCAGCCGATCTTGGTGCGGATGCGCTCGGCCACAGCGGCTTTCACTTCTGGCGGGGAGCGCCGCAGGACGTCTTCCAGAACATGGAGCTCGTGGATGCCATAGGCCTCGATCTGCGCCGGTGAGAAATTGAAAACGCCGGGCAGGGCGGTCGGGCTCGACGCTGCAATATCCGGGAGGAGCTTCGATTTCGGCGCATGGATCACCCACGTGCCAGCGATGAGGTCACCGATGCGCAGCTTGTCCTTGTTGAAGATCGGAAAGAGCAGGAAAATGCCGGACCAGAGCAGGCCCATCAGGCCGATCGTGGCGTTGAGGCTGTCCCCGCCCATGGTGAGAAAGGTGAGCGGCAGGAACACTTCGACTTCCCGCATGAAGTTCCGCGCGAATACGGCATTGGCCGTCAGCCGGCCCCCGCTGCGTGCCGCGACGCGCAAGCCGAGCGCACGCTTGCCGGGCGTTGCCGCGCGCCGTCCGAGCTCAAACGCGATGAAGTAGAAGTTACGCAGAAAGAAGACCAGAACCGACGCGAGCGCCCAACCAATCTGCCAACCCTGAAACCCCATGCGTGAGGTCGCGAAGGCGATGATGAGCACCCCGATCAAGATGGTGAGAAACTGTATCGATAGGTCGATCAGAAACGCACCCGCCCGCTCCGAGGCATTTGCAATCTTCAACTCCAGTCGCGCACCCTCAGGCGTGATGAGATCACGCCGGCGCTTGGCTTCGCGCGTATCCCTGGCGAGCCGGGCCCGGCGGCTCGCGGCGGCCTTCGGATTGGGGACGGTGGTCTCACTCATGCGCTGACGCGCCTCTCGGGGCGAAGAAGTAGAGCATCCACAGAACGAGGGATGAGCCGGCAATGCTGTAGCGGGCCACATCGCTGGTGATGAGTTGCCGTCCGAAGCCTTCGATCAGCGCCGCGAGGAACAACATGATAACCGCTCCGAGCGCGATCATGGCGGCGCTTTGCCCGGCTTCACGGGCCGACGCCATGCGGGACCGGCGGCCCGGAAACGCAACCGCGGCGCCTATCTTGAAGCCCGCCGCACCGGCCAGCACGATGGCAAGCAGCTCGGTCACGCCGTGGATGAACAGCCAGCCCGTCAGCTCATAGCCAAGCCCGCGGCTCCAGAAGAGCGCGTAGAACGAGCCGATATACAGCCCGTTATAGATCAGCAGGATCGCCGTCGGCATGCCGAGCGCAAAACCGAGTGCAAAGGCGAACAATGCGATCTGCGAGTTGTGACTGAAGAGCTGCGCGGCGAAAGCAGCCAGCGCATCGCTGGCATTCTGGGGGCCGTCATAGAGCGTCGACCTCAGATATTCTGTCGTCGCATTTGGACTGCGCGGCTCGAAGCCGCCTGAATGGAACGTCCAGTACCATTCCATATCCTGCATGCAGAGAAAGAAAGCGAGCGCCCAGCCGCCAAACAGGCACAGCGCAGAGAGAAGAACATGAGGCCAGGCAGAGCGGACAACATTTGGCCAGTCGCGGCGAAAGAAATCCGAGATGCGTTCGCTCAAGGTCGTGCGCGTGCCGTAGACGAAGAAATAGCCCCGCGTGCACAGGCTCTCCAAATAGGAGATCACGTTCTGGTCAAGCGAGATCGAGCGCGCCACTGACAGCGATGACACCGCCTGCCGATAGAGGCGCGGCAGCGCGGCCATGTCTTCATCCGAGAGCGCATCGACGCCGCGATTGCGGGCGCGTGTCAGGATGAGATCGAGCTTTTGCCAGTCGGTCTCCCGCTCTTCGCGGAACCGGTAGGATCGCAGGAGATCGGTCACAGCATCTCCTTTCGCTTGATCTGGAGATATTGCGAGACAAGCGCGGACCCGAACCCGTCCGGGCGGGCTTCGATGATCTGCGCGCCGAGACGTTGCAGCTTCAGGAAGACCAGCTCGCGTTCCTGAAGGAGCGTATCGGCGACGACGGCCCGGCCGACATCATCCGCGTTCCGGGGGCGGGCATCGATCATCTCACGCAGGGCATCGTCCTCGAAAGTCGCGAATACAACAAGATGCCGGTCCGCCAGTCGTTTGACGTTTTCCAGCATCAACTCAGCTGAGATCGTATCAACGAAATCGGTGAACAGGATGATCAGCGATCGCCGCTCCAGCCGGCTTGCCAGATCTGACAGGGCGAGTGTGTAGTTCGCTTCCTCGGAGGAGTAATCGAGATTGCTGGCGAGGGCCTGCATTTGCGGAAAGGCGCGCGAGCCCTGAAGCAGGCCGGTGGCCGCGCCGGGCCGCGCATCGAAGCCAAACAGCATTGTGCGGTCGCCTGACCGCAACGAGACATAAGCCAGTAGCAGGGCCGCATTGATCGCATGGTCGAGCTTGGGAACGCCGCGAAGGGGCTCACTCATCAGGCGGCCCGTATCGAAGGCGAACACGATATTGTGGTTGCGCTCTGTCCGGAACTCCTTGGCGAGCAGCGTCCGGTGACGGGCGGAGTGTTTCCAGTCGATGGCGCGGCGGTCCATGCCGGTCGTGAAGTCCCGCAGCGCATCGAACTCGGAGCCTTCGCCCTTTTCGATCTGCGACTTGATGCCGAACTCTGCGTCGCGCGAATAGAGCCGAATGGCTTCTTCCTTCACCCAGCGCGTGTTCGGCGTAATCGGAACGGTGAGATCGAGCTTCTGCTGCAGGCGTTTCTCGATCAGCCCGAGCGGGCCCTGCCAGCGCAGCCAGAGCGTATCGAGATGGGCGTCTCCGCGTCTCAGGGGACGCAGGGTCCATTGATGCGGACGCGACCGTCCTTCAAAGCCGCGCAGGCCGACAGCAGGCTCATCGCGCAGCTTCGGCCCTGTATCGATGCGCAGCTCCAGCCTCGAGGGCAGCGGGCCTTCGGTGAACGTCATCAGGACGTCGGCGCTATCCTCATCATTGATGTAGAGCAGCGCCGGTGGATCGACGGTCACCTCCAGCGCGCGAAGCCGGGCTGAGATCACCGCATCGGCCAGCATCAGCCCGCCCACGCCGGCGACCCATCCGGCGGAGATGACCCATAGCCCCGGCGCGAGCACGGCGATGGCCAGCATCGCCGGCGCACCCAGCACCATGAGCCAGACGGCTCGGGGGGTCGGCGCGATCATTACCGGGGGGCCGCCGTTTGTTCGATGACCGCGAGCAGGGTTTCCTCAGTCGTGCGGCCCTCAATCTCGGCGGCGGGCGAGAGGTTCACGCGGTGGCGCAGTGCCGGCAGGGCGAGCAGCTTTACATCGTCAGGAATGACAAAGTCCCGGCCATCCAGCGCCGCCCGTGCGCGGGCCGCAGCAGCGATGGCCGCCGCCGCACGAGGGCTTGCGCCCATTTCCAGCGCGGGCGTCTCCCGCGTACCCCGGACGATATCGACGATGTAGGCGATGATGTCCTCTTTCAGGTGGGCTTTGGAGACCGCATCGACCGCTGCGTTGAGTTGCTCGACACTGACCGCGGCCTGCACCTCGAACGCCTTGGGCGTGGCCATGCCTGTGCGGTTGCCATGGGCGGAGACGATGGCGAGTTCTTCCTCGCGGCTCGGATAGTCCAGCACATGTTTGAAGAGGAAGCGGTCGAGCTGCGCTTCCGGAAGGGGGTAGGTGCCTTGCTGTTCGATCGGGTTCTGCGTGGCGATTACCAGGAAGCGGTCGTTCAGGCGATGCGTGTCGCCATCGATTGTGACTTTGCGCTCCTGCATGGCTTCCAGCAGCGCCGCCTGCGTCTTCGGCGGCGTCCGGTTGATCTCGTCTGCAAGGAGAATGTCGGTAAAGATCGGCCCCTTGGTCAGTGAGAATTCGTTTGTCTGGAAGTTGAACAGGTTGGTCCCCAAAACGTCACCGGGCATCAGGTCCGGCGTGAACTGGATGCGACCGAAGTCGAGCGAGATCGCTGAGGAAAAGCATTGCGCGAGCAGGGTCTTCGCTGTTCCGGGCGGTCCCTCAAGCAGCACATGGCCAGATGAGAACAGCGCGGTCAGCATGAGGTCGACCGTGTCGGCCTGGCCAATAACGGCTTTGCCGACTTCGGTGCGGATCTTGTCGGCGATGGTCTTGATGTCAGTGACGTCCATGAACGTGCTCCTTGCGCCAGGCCCAAATCGCCTGTGCTTTTGAAACGAGGTCGTCGCGCGAGGCGGCGGGGGTTTTCAGGCTGGCGGCGAGATTGCCCCAGCTTTTTGTGTCGGTGGCATCTGCTGTGATGCGATCGAAGAGGGCATACAGCTCTTCTTCTGTGAGCGTTTTCGGCGCGCCGATATCGGCGGTCACAGCGCGTCGTGTGAGATCCAGATAACCGGGGGCCAGCTTGTTTTCTCGCCGGGCCATGGAAATCAACCCGGCTGAATTATCCGCCAGCGCCTGTTTGCCGAGCGCTATGGCGCGGTCTTCCCGCTCGGGCGCTCCAAAGCGGAGACTGGCCGACCAGCCGAGCAGCAGGGCCGCGGCCAGCGCGGCCAATGTCGCACCGAGGAAAGGCGGGCTCAGCGCCGTCTGAAGGATGTTTTCCGAGCGGACAAAGCCGTGCAGCGTTGCGTCGAAAATGATGGCCTGATCGTAACCGAACTTCATCCAGTTCACGAGGTCCACAGCGAAGCGGGCATTGTCGATCTCGGCAAGGCCGAACGTGTTAACGAGGTCAGGATCGGACAGGATGTAGATGTCATTGTTCTGCATGCGCGACAGCACCGCGCCTCCCGCCGTCTGTATGATCGGCTCCAGAGATTTAGAGCGGATAACCTGAAGGTCGTCGTCCAGTTTTGGGGACTGGATACCGAACGGAGTTTGCAACTGGGCGGGCGCGGTGATCCGCCGGACTTCTCCATCTTCATCGAAGATTTTCAGCGCCCCGGCAGAATAGTTTGTGTCAGTCAGCGAAGTTTCGCGCTGCCATTCCGGCTTGGTGCGATCTGGTGATCCATACCATTTTGGCAGGACGACCAGCGCCGGACCCTGAATATCGTCCGGCTCCAGCTCGCCCATTCCGAAACCCTGAAGGGTAATGATCAGGACGCCCTGATCACGATTGCCGATGGTGCGCTCGACGCGGGACACGCGCACGGTCTGACCGGTGCGCTCAAGCAGGTCGACGAGGCCGCCATAGCCTGTGGCCGCCGTGGAATAGGGGTGAGACCCGGCACGGTTCTTGGGCCGGAGATCGTCGGAGAACGCGACCAGAGTCATGACGGCGCAAAATGCGAAGATGCTGATGCCCAGCATCATGAATACGGTGCGGGCCGAGAATGGCCCTGAGCTGTCCTTGGTGGGCTCGCTCATGTCCAGCTCTCCCCGAACGCAAAGGACTCGTAGGACTCGCGCGCGGATTTCCAGTTCTGCTCATCGACGTCGCGGCCCCCAAAGAAGCTGCGCTCGACAATCGAGATAATCGGGGAGAGCGCTGCACGCGCGCGTTCCGGAAGGCTCGACAGGCCGCCAATCTCACGCGCTGTGAGTGAAGGCGGTACTCCGTCGCCGCGCTTGAGCTGTATGTCCTGAATGGAGCGAAACAGCAGCAGGTGAACCGCTTCGGAGAACCGCCCGGCC
>JBCBTR010000050.1:0-12330 GCA_039818545.1 Pseudomonadota bacterium | reverse complement strand
GTCTCCATCATGTTCATTTTCCGGCCGATACGGTCGAAAACGGGGATGATGACGCTCATGCCGGGGTTCAGCGTGCGCGTGTAGCGTCCAAAGCGTTCGACCGTCCAGGAAAAGCCCTGCGGTACGAATTTAAACGACGAAAACAGGAAAACGAGTGCGACGACAAATATGACAATCGCGACAAAAGCTGCATCCAAAACGGGTCCTCCTCCAAACTGATATACAGTTTACGTGGGAAGCGATTTACCGTTTTTCAATAAATTCGTACTGAAAAACGGCGCATCGATACCCGATGCGCCGTTAAATACTGTAATCATCCTTACGGGTGATGAATGCTGTAATCGAACTCGTTAGAGCTGGTTAAGCATGTAGTCAGCACTGGAAACCTCGAAGTTTCCGCCCTCTTCCACGTTCAGTTCCTTAACCACCTTGTCTTCGACAATCATCGAGTAACGCTGGGACCGTTTACCCATACCGAAGCCGGTCGCATCCATTTCAAGACCGAGCGCCGCCGCGAACGCGCCATTGCCGTCCGCCAGCATCCGCACCGCGTCGCCCGCGCCGCTTGAGCCGCCCCAGGCATCCATGACGAAGACATCATTCACTGATGTACAGACGACATCATCGACGCCTTTTGCCTTCAGCTCGTCTTTCTTGTCGACAAAACCTGGAAGGTGTTTGGCAGAACAGGTTGGCGTATAGGCCCCGGGGACCGCGAAGAGCGCGACCGTCTTGCCGGCGAACACGTCATCGATCGAGCGCGGTGCAGGCCCGTCGTCCGTCATCTCCATGAAAGTTGCCTCTGGAAGCGTATCACCCACTTTGATTGTCATTGTTCATCTCCTGTTTCTGCTGCGGACATAAGACACGGTTCCGGCGCGATCAACTTCCATGACAAGGCTTGCGCCCGGCGCGCGCTTGGCCGAGTCTCTTTTTGAAGGATGAAGATCGATGACGACCGACCTCACAGGAAAGCTGCTGATCGCGATGCCGAGCATCGGCGACACGCGCTTTTCGCGATCGGTCATCCTCGTCTGCGCCCATGCTGAAGAGTATGCGATGGGGCTCGTCCTGAATAAGCCCATCGAAGACCTCTCCCTCGCGCGGCTGATGAGCCAGCTCGATGTGCCCATGGAAGAAGACCGAACCGCCGACACTTTCGTGCTCGATGGCGGGCCCGTCGGCGAAGATCGCGGCTTTGTCCTGCACAGCGATGATTTCCTCTGCGAAGGGGCGACAATGGACGTCTCGGAAGGCGTGTGCATGACAGCGACGCGCGATGCCCTGCATGCGGTGGCCTCCGACACGCCGCCCAATCAGGCCGTCATGGCGCTCGGCTATTCCGGATGGGGGCCGGGACAGCTCGAACTGGAGCTTGCCGAGAATGCGTGGATTGTCGGCGCGCCGGATAATGCCATTCTCTTTGGCGACGGGCATTCGGAGAAGTGGGGCCGCGCGCTTCAGATCATCGGCGTGGACTCCGGCCGGCTTCAGGCGATGTCCGGCCGCGCCTGATTCGCAAGGAAGGCGGACACCGCATCCCGCTTCATGGGTCGGGCGAAGGCAAACCCCTGCACATAGTCAAAGCCGAGCGCCCGAAGTCTCGCGGCGTCGGCGCGGGACTCGACGCCTTCCGCGGTCGAGGTCATACCAAGCCGCCGGCCAAGCAGCGTGATCGCCTCGAGGATCGTATCGGTCCTCGGCTCGCCAAGCCGGCGCGTCAGGTCCGGATCGATTTTCAGGCCATCGGCAGGAATATCCGCCAGCCATGCAAAGGACGAATGCCCCGAGCCGAAATCGTCGAGGATCACCCCCGCCCCCGCCTGCTTGATCTCGAGCGCAACGTCTCTCGCCGCGCTGGCATCACGAAGCGCCGCCTGCTCGGTCAGCTCGATCTTCAACGCGCCCTTTGGGAGATCATGTCCCTGCACCAGGGCCTCCACCAGATCAGGCACACCGCCCTGCGCAAGATCGCGCCCGGTCAGGTTCACGTGAACGAACAAGTGAGATTGCGCCGGCGTGTTTCGCCAGTCCGCCAGAGTTTCGGCGGCCTGTATCAGCATGTTGGATGCGAGCGCGGCATCCTCCAGCCGGTCGCCCCGCTCAAAGCCATCACCCGACCAGCGGGCCAGCGCTTCGAACCCAACCACGCGGCCATCAAGCAGATCGATAATCGGCTGGTAGACGGGTTGAAGGTCTGGTCCGGGTTCGGCCCGGTCTGTATCGCCATCCTCATCCTTCAGGAGAAATCCCGTCGCCTGTCCGGGCTCAATGAAGGTGCCGACGAGTTTCACCCGGCGGCCATTGGATAGTGTCAGCTGGCAGTTCACCCGGCCCGTGCCCGCCTCCAAGGCCCGCGTCAGCCGCCCACGGCTCATCCCTTCGATCAGAACGGAGACACCGCTGAGCGACCAGTCCCCCGCGAGGTCCCGATAGGCGGCGTCCACCGTGTTGATGCGCAGCCGGCCACGATCCGCATCCCAGCGCCAGGTCGCATCGGTGGAGTCCGCAGACGAACGATCATTCATTTCAGTGACCTAGCTTGGCAAATCGTCCCTGACGAGCCCCAAGATGACATGGTCGCGTCGCTGGCCGCCAATCTCCAGGAAGGATCGGGCAAAGCCCTCTTCCTTGAATCCAACCCGCTGCAGCACAGCGAGGGACTTCTCGTTCTCAGGCAGCACGCCGGCCTCAAGCCGCTGAAGGCTCAGGCCTTCAAATGCCCAGTGACAGAGTTTCCCAAGCGCTTCGGTCATCAGCCCCTGACCGACATGAGTGGCCCCAAGCCAGTAGCCAACACTGGCCGAACGAACCGATCCAAGACGTACACCGTTCAATGCGGTCCCCCCAACAAGACGGCCTCCGCTACGCGTCCAGGCGAAGAAGACGTGGCCTGTGCCGGCGCGCTGGGCCTCTCTCCAGGCCTTGATACGACGCCGCCAGTCCTCGCGGCTCAACGCATCAGACGGCCAGGCCGGCTCGAACGGCTCCAGATGGCTGCGGCTGTGGCGGCGCAGTTCAGACCAGACCGCATAGTCGCGCGTCCGGGGGTATCGCAGGATCAGCCGTTCCGTCTCCAAAGCCATGTCGAAGAACGGTGCTCCAATCACCCGGCAGCGGCTGCAAGCGTCGCGATGGCCTCGCGAACGGCCAGCGGTTCGGCTGGAATCGTTTCAAACACTTCCGCATCGGCATCAATCCCGGCAACGCGGCGTGGCAGGTATGGCGCAAAACCAACGGCCTGCTCAATGATCTCCGGGAACTTGGCCGCATGTGCCGTGGCCAGAACCACGGTGGCTGCCTCGGTCTCGGCGGCGTGCCGCGCAGCAAACGTCCCGACCGCCGTGTGCGGGCAGATCAGCCAGCCTGTTTCATCCTGAAAACGCGCGATCTCTTTCAGAATGTCATCGCTGTTCACGGAGGTGGCAGAAAAGCCCATGCAGCCGAGCGGGCCGCGCGCGGTGTCTGGCAGTGTTGCCTTCCCGGCCTGCGCAAAGTTGGCATAGACATCGCGCACGGTTCCGTCGTTCCGGCTGGACGCCTCGAACAGAAGCCGCTCGAAATTGCTCGGCACAGTGATGTCCATTGCCGGGCTCGGCGTTGCGACAGCGGGGGTGCGGCGCATCACGCCCTGCCCCAGCAGCTCTGCGAGCGCCTTGTTCTGGTTTACCGCGCACAGGACTTCAAAGCCGCCGCCCAGCAGGCCGCATCGTGCCGCGACATAGCCGGCAAACGCATCGCCCATATTGCCACTCGGCACGACAAAGCGAACGGGCGTCGATGGCCCGAGCGCGGCCTGCGCCGTTGCGTAATAGACCGACTGGGCAGCGATGCGCATCCAGTTGATCGAGTTGACGCCGGACAGGCCAACTTCAGCGGTGAAGGCCTTATCTGCGAACATGTCCTTCACGATGGCCTGACAATCGTCGAAGTCGCCGTGCAAGGCGAGGTTCTGGACGTTGCTCGCCCCGGTCGTTGTCATGAAGAGGCGCTGCACAGGCGCGATGCGTCCATGCGGGTGCAGGATCGTCATCGAGACGCTGGAAAGACCGGCAAAGGCGGCCGCAGCCGCACCGCCCGTATCACCGCTGGTCGCGCAAACGACACTGAGATGCGCCTTCTTCGCGGTCAGCGCATGGTCGTAAAGCTGTCCGATCAGCTGCATCGCCACATCCTTGAAGGCGAGCGTTGGGCCGTGATGCAGCTCCATCAGCCATTGATTGGTGCCAGTCTGTACAAGCGGCGCGACGGCCGGGTGGGAAAAGCTCGCATAGGCGCGCTCGCACATGGCCCGCACGTCGCCCGCCTCGAGCGCATCGCCAGCCATGGCGGAAATCACGCGGGTGGCTACGTCGACATAGGGCTCGTTCGGCGCTGCCGGCGCAATCTGCGGCCATTCCTCGGGCACGTAGAGGCCGCCATCGGGCGCAAGGCCGTTCAGGCAGGCAGTCACGAAATCTACAGGGTCAGCCTGACCCCGCGTTGAGACGTATCTCACACGCGTCTCCTGAAGCTGAGCCGTCCGCGCGAGGCATGGAAGGCAAAATAGACGCAGGCCAGCGCCGCAGCGAGGCCCCACCATGTCAGCGCGTAGCCGAAATGGCGCTGCGGCGGAAGCGGATCGATCGGTTTTGGGGACGCATACGGGTTGGTGGCCTGCCGGGTCTGGCTGACATCCTCGCCATTGGTCACGGTAAGGGTCACCGGCTCAACGACAAGCACAGTGTCTCCCTCATATCCGAAGGCAGACAGCAGCGCCGGCCCGTCCCAAGCGTACCAGATGCCCTCCTCGGGACGGTTTGTCTGGCCGAAGCGCGGCGCGTGTGACGGGCGCTCAAAGACAGCGCTTTCGCGTTCGACAGTCCCAAGACCTGCAATAGGCAGATCAATGGGCTTCGGACCGCCAACCGCGTCCCACAGCAGGAGGACCGGTTCGCCTTGCCCATCGATGCGGCCCGACACATAACGCCGCCAGAGGCCCTCGCCATCCATCAGGCCGTAAACGTTCTGCGCGTTGGCCGGCTCGGCGGCTTCCACCGACACGCTGATCATTCGCGTTTCGACGAGCGGAACGTCTTCCTGACCGAGCTTTTCTGAATACCGGCTGTACTGCCAGTTGCCGAGCCATATCAGGATCACCAGCGATGCCAGCGTGAAGACTGACATCACCGGATAAGGACGAAAGCTCATGACATGGCCGGTGCCGCTAGAGGCGTCAGTGCCCCAGGATCAGGTGCGGAGCCACATAGACGAAAGCGAACAGGAACAACCAAACGACATCCACGAAGTGCCAGTACCAGGCGGCAAATTCGAAGCCGAGATGCTTGTCCGCCGACATACCGCCCGTCATCAGACGGATCAGGCAGACCATCAGGAAGATCGTTCCGATCACGACGTGTGCGCCATGGAAGCCGGTCGCCATGAAGAAGGCGGAACCATACAGCGTGCCGTCATATGAGAAGCCAGCAATGGTGTACTCGTAGGCTTGGACCATGCTGAAAAGCAGACCGAGCACAATGGTGCAGGCCAGCATGAATTTCGCTTCGCTGCGTTTGTCATGCTGCAAGGCGTGGTGGGCCGCCGTCACGGTGGTACCGGACAGAAGCAGGATCAGCGTGTTCACCAGTGGAAGGTGGAACGGATCGAAGGTCTCAACGCCGGTTGGCGGCCAATCCGAGAATCGCGCAAGGCTGTCAGCAAAGACAGGGTTGGCGGCGTCCCATGTGGTGCCAACGCGGGCATCGAAGAAGATGGCGAACTCGAAGAAGCCCCAGAACCAGGCCACGAAGAACATGATTTCCGAGACGATGAAGAGGATCATGCCGTAGCGCAGGCCGATCGACACGACAGGCGTGTGATCGCCGATCCGGCCTTCCCGGATGACTTCACGCCACCAGCCGATCATCGTCCAGATGACCATGGCGAAACCGACGGCCGCGAGCCACCAGGTGCCTTCGGGCATTCCGAAGAGACCCTTCATGTAGGTCACGCCGCCAATGGCGAGCGTGGTCAGCGCCAGTGAGCCAATCAACGGCCAGGGCGACGGGTTCACCAGATGATAGTCGTGTCTCACTTCGCCGTGGGCCATGGCGGGAATCCCTCGTGAAAAATCTTTGCCGCTGTTTAGCGTGCGACGTTACTGAACTGCAACCACCGGATTAAGCGCGGCTGTATTCGCCGCACCTTTCCAGTCTGCGCTTTGGAAAAAGGTGTAAGATAGAGTGATGGTTGAAAGGCTTCTCAGACCGCGCTTTTCGTCGAGGTCCGGAGAGACAAAGAACACAACGGGCAGCTTCTTGGTTTCGCCTGCGCCAATGACGCGTTCCTCGAAACAGAAGCATTCCAGCTTATTGAAATAGATCCCGGCCTCGTGCGGGGTGACATTGTAGCTGGCGATCACGCTGACAGGTTCAGCGGAGGTGTTGGTCACCTCATAGAAGGCCAGACCATGCTCACCGAGCCTGATCGGGTGCTGCGGCTGAAGCGGGCGGAAGAGCAGCGGCGCATCGGCAACATTGGCGTCGAAGCGCACCGACACTTCCCGTTCCAGCACTTCGCTCGGGGCTTCAGTCGCGATGCGCGTTGTCCCGCCAAAGCCCGTCACCCGGCAAAACGTGTCGTAGATCGGGTCCGCGGCAAAGGCGAGCCCGAGCATTCCCATCGTAAAAGCAACGAGGACTGCGGCTAGTTGTCGGCGTGCCAATAGAACTCCTGATCCGGACCCAGTCCGGTCTGACTTAGACGAACAACGGTAATGGCTCCGACCATCACCACGAAAGTGAAAAGCGCGAGCGCAAGCCAGAGATTGCGCCGTTTACGCGCGGCGAGCTCTTCTGGCGTCAGCTGATGACCTGCGGAGGGATCGCTCATATGACCAGCGCCTCAATTGGGAAATGCAGCCCAAAGCCGTGCTCAACAATGACGGCCGCGAACAGCACGAAAAGATAGAGAATGGAAAACACGAACAGGCCCTTGGCCCGCTTCATGTCAGGCCCCGTGGCATCCGGGTCGCCGGCCCGTGTACGCGTCAGCCCGTAAGCCAGCCGAAGGAAGTTCGCGCTCAATCCGACCGCGACGACCGCGTAAATCCAGCCGCCCAGCCCGGTCAGAACCGGAGCAAAGCCAATCGCGGCCAGCACGACAGTGTAGGCAAGAATGTGCCGACGGGTCGACTTGGCCCCGTGCGTCACAGGCAGCATTGGCACGCCTGCTTTCGCATACTCGCCGTGCGCCAGCAGCGACAGCGCCCAGAAGTGCGGCGGCGTCCAGAAGAAGATGATCGCGAACAGGATCCACGCATCCAGCGGCGCAGCGCCGGTCACAGCCGCCCAGCCGATCACCGGTGGAAACGCGCCTGCCCCACCGCCAATCACGATGTTCTGCGGCGTCGAGCGCTTCAGCCACATCGTATAGATCACGCCATAATAAAAGATCGAAAAGGCAAGCAGAGCGGCCGCAAACCAGTTGCTGGCGAGCCACATCAGCAGAACTGAGACGCCCGAAATGATAAGGCCCAGCGCAATGGCCTCATCCTTCGGCACGGCACCGGACGGGATGGGACGCGTCGATGTCCGGCTCATCACCGTATCGATGTCTGCGTCGTACCACATGTTGATCGCGCCCGCCGCGCCCGATCCGAGAGCCACGGACAGGACGATGATAACGGCCATAACCGGATGCATGGCGACCGGCGCAGCGATGAGGCCTGCCACAGCCGTGAACACAACCAGCATCATGATGCGCGGTTTCATCAGGTTCACATAGTCGCCCGCGGTTGCGTGGCGGACTTGGGTCGCGGTGTCTGCGGTCTGAGCCGTCATGTCAGGTCTCGGTCTCCGATAACCGGACGGCCCGGCGCATCATCTGCGCAGGGCCGCCCGGCATGTCTGTTTTGCCGGGCTGCCTAGTGGCCGCCTTCATTCTTCACCACTGGAAGGGTGTTGAACTGGTGGAAAGGCGGCGGACTTGGCAGGGTCCACTCAAGCGTTGTGGCACCTTCGCCCCACGGATTGGCTTCCGCTTTCCGGCGGCGAACGAAGGCTTCGATCAGGCCGACGAAGAACACCACGGTCGCAACCAGCGTGATCGCGTAACCGATCGACGACCAGAAGTGCCAGGTGTGGAAGCCGTCCGCATAGTCGATATAGCGGCGCGGCATGCCGTTCATTCCAAGGAAGTGCTGTGGGAAGAACAGGACGTTCGAGCCAATGAACATCAGCCAGAAATGCAGGCCGCCGATCATGCCATTGTACTTCACGCCGAACATCTTCTCGAACCAGTAGTACCAGCCGGCAAAGAGGCCGAACACAGCCCCCAGTGACAGCACATAGTGGAAGTGCGCCACCACATAGTAGGTGTCATGCAGCAGGTGATCGACGCCGGCATTGGCCAGCACAACGCCCGTCACACCACCAAGCGTGAACAGGAAGATGAAGCCAATCGCCCAGAGCATAGGCACCTTGAAGTCGATAGACCCGCCCCACATCGTCGCGATCCATGAGAAGATCTTGATGCCCGTTGGCACCGCGATGACCATGGTTGCCGCCACGAAATAGGCTTTCAGGTCCACATTCATGCCGACCGTGTACATATGGTGCGCCCACACGATGAAGCCGATCACGCCGATCGAGACCATGGCGTAGGCCATGCCCAGATATCCGAAGATCGGTTTCTTGGAGAAGGTCGAAACGATGTGACTGATAATGCCGAAGGCCGGCAGGATCATGATGTAGACTTCAGGGTGCCCGAAGAACCAGAACAGGTGCTGGAACATGATCGGGTCACCGCCACCTTCCGGCACGAAGAACTGCGAGCCGAAGTTCCGGTCGGTGAGGAGCATGGTCAGCGCGCCGGCCAGCACAGGCAGGGCGAGCAGCAGCAGCGCAGCCGTAATCAGGACCGACCAGGCAAAGAGCGGCATCTTGTGCAGCGTCATGCCCGGAGCCCGCATGTTCAGGATGGTCACGATGAAGTTGATGGCCCCCAGAATGGACGCGATACCGGCCGTGTGCAGCGACAGGATGACGAGATCCATGGCCGGACCGGGGTGTCCCTTCAGCCCGGACAGAGGCGGATACAGCACCCAGCCTCCGCCAAAACCGTTGCCTTGAGGACCACCGGGAACAAACATTGAGACCATCAGCAGTATGAACGCAGCAGCGGTCAGCCAGAGCGAAATGTTGTTCATCCGCGGGAAGGCCATGTCCGGCGCACCGATCATCAGCGGCACGAACCAGTTCCCGAAGCCGCCAATCAGCGCCGGCATGACCATGAAGAAGATCATGATCAGGCCGTGATACGTGATCACGACGTTGTAGAAATGCTTGGCTGCGGCGATCGCTTCATCGCCCTGATAGCCATAGAAGAATTCCATCAGGCCGGTCAGCGGGCCAATGCCCGGTGCGGCCAGCTCGTAACGGATCAGACCCGACAGCGAATACCCGACAATGCCCGCGATAAGCGCGAACAGAAGGTACATCGTGCCGATGTCCTTATGGTTCGTAGAGAAGAACCAGCGAACAAAGAAGCCGGGCTTGTGATCGGCTTCGGCATGGTCAAGGGCGATTTCATCCATAGGCATCAGACGCGGCCCTCCTAGTTGGCCGAGGCGAGACGAGTCTCGCGGCTCAGCGGTTCAATTTCTGCAACGACGGCGCGGCCGCCATCAAAGTCGCCGGCTTTCATCAGCTCGAGCCAGCGATTGTATTGGTCTTCCGGCACAACCCGGATCTCGATGGGCATGTAGGCGTGGTTCACGCCGCACAGCTCTGAACACTGCCCGTAATAGACGCCCGGCTCTTCAACGAGGAACCAGCCTTGATTGAGGCGGCCCGGAACAGCGTCGGTCTTGATGCCAAAAGATGGCATCGCGAAGGAGTGAATAACGTCGGAAGCTGCCGTGTAATAGCGGACATAGCGGCCTGCGGGGACAACCATCGGATAGTCCACGGCCAGCATACGCGGATCGGCCTTGGTGCCTTCGGGGTCCGTCGACAGGCCGACATGGATCGGGTTGGAGACAAACTCGACCGGGTATCCCGACCCATCCAGTTCATCCGGATAGGAGTAGGTCCAGTTCCACTGATTGCCCTGAGCCTTGACGTTCACCCAGCCCTTGGCCGCCGCTTCGGGGTAGTTGTTCTTCAGGAAACGCTCGAGCGCAGCTTCGTCTCCAGCATCGCGAAGCTCACCGCCGGTGGCCACGACCTGCTCAAGGTTCGGCGCGCGATCCTGATAGTAGAGGTTTGTGAAAGACGGGCCCGCAATGGCAACGAGGATCAGGACCGGAACAACCGTCCAGACGATCTCAACCGTTGTATTGTGGCTGAACTTGCGCGGCACCGGGTTCGATTTGGCATTGTACCGCCACATCACCCAGAGCAGCAGCGCCATGACGAACACGGTCACAATAGTGATGATCGGAAGGAGGTATCCGTTATGGAACCACTCCACCCGCTCCATGATACGTGTTGCGGCAGGCTGCGTCCCGAGCGCGCCCTCGACAGGCCGCGCAGCATAGGCTGCACCAGCTGTTAGAACTGCCGTCAAAAATGCGAAAATGGATTTCAACGCCCGACTCCCGTTATTTGTCGCGTACGCCTTACCTATACCGGTGCCCCCCGTCCACCCAGCGGTTTTCTCGCTCAAAATTGTCGCAGTCGTTCGCCAGCGGATCGAAATCGGGCTATGTTGCTCGCAACACACCAAAGGGAGGATTGATCATGCCTCGCACGATCGTTTCTGTAATTGCAGCCGCGCTTCTCAGCCCCGTCGCCTTTGCGCAGGTTTTTGTCGTTGGCGGCGGTATGGCGGCTGACTGCTATGATGCAGCAAAGAGCGGCTCGACCCGGCTCAGCGCTGAAACCATCTGCACCCAGGCTCTGCGTTCTGAAGTTCTTTCGCGCAGCAATCGCGCCGCCACCTACACCAATCGCGGCGTTATTCGCATGCGCGACGGCGACTATGACGGCGCGCTCGGCGACTACGCAAAAGCCGAGGAGATCGACGGCGAACAGGGCGCGATCTATCTCAATCGCGGTGCGGCGCTCATCTATATGAAGCAGTTCGGCGAGGCGATTGCCCCGCTCAACCGCGCGATCGAGCTTGAAACTCAGGATCTTTATGCCGCGCACTACAACCGCGCCATCGCCAAAGAAAACACAGGCGACATCGCCGGGGCCTATGCAGACTTTACCACCGCGCTGGAGCTGAAGCCCGAATGGGACATCGCGGAGCGCCAGCTCTCACGCTTTTCAGTGAACTAGGCCGCTCATTCTGCAGGCAATGTGATCGGGGCGGCTCAAGCGCCGCCCTTTTCTGTTGCAGTCCGAAGGGACGGCGATCATGTAAAGGGCATGACTGATACACCCCTCCCCTTCGATACGCGCCGCGCTGCGGACATTCTCTCAGACGCTGCCTCAGGTGCCGATGATGGCGACATCTTCGTCGAGCGCTCCCGCTCTGAAAGCTTTGTCTTTGATGATGGCCGCCTGAAATCGGCCGCCTATGATACCGAACAGGGCTTTGGACTGAGGGTCGTCGCAGGCGAAGCCACCGGCATGGCGCATGCCGCCGAACTCTCCGAGGCCGCCCTCTCCCGCGCCGCCGAAACAGCCGCGCAGGCCAAGCGCGGATATTCAGGCACGCTCGACACCGGCCCGACCCCCACCAATCGCCGGCTCTACGCCCAGATCGACCCGACCGAGACGCCGGACTTCGGCGCAAAGACCAACCTGCTCGCGGAAATCGACGCATGGACGCGGGCAAAGGACCCCCGCGTCGTCCAGGTCTCTGTATCGCTCGCCGGCTCACACCGCGAAATCGACATCATCCGGCCCGGCGGCGAGCGCTTTCACGAAATCCGCCCGCTTGTGCGCCTGAACGTATCGGTCACGCTCGAGAAAGACGGACGCCGCGAATCGGCCAGCGCCGGCGCAGGTGGCCGGGCCGCTTATGATGAGTGGATCGAGCCGTCCCGCTGGCAGGGCCTTGCCGAACGCGCACTCAAAAAGGCCGCGACCAATCTGGAGAGCATCCCGGCCCCGGTTGGCGAAATGGAAGTCGTGCTTGGGCCGGGCTGGCCCGCCGTGCTGCTGCACGAAGCGGTCGGCCACGGTCTTGAGGGCGACTTCAACCGCAAGGGCACAAGCGTCTATTCAGGCCGCATCGGCGAGCAGGTCGCCGCCAAAGGCGTCACGGTAATTGATGACGGCACGATTTCAGACCGGCGCGGCTCGCTGTCTTTCGACGATGAAGGCACGCCGACCAACCGCACCGTGCTGATCGAGGACGGAATCCTGAAGGGCTATATGCAGGACCGCCACAATGCCC
>JBCBTR010000049.1:0-12338 GCA_039818545.1 Pseudomonadota bacterium | reverse complement strand
GTTGGCGTCAGCGGATTGGAAACGGGCCGAATGACGTCCTGATCCGGGTCCCATGTCACGCTTTCCAGCTCTTCCGCCCACGTCCTGCCCGTGGCGGTCATGCAGTCGCCATTGATGAGCCCCGCTTCGTGAAGCGTCTTCATCAGCATCGGCACACCACCGGCCTCGCCGAAATCCTTGGCAACATAGTTCCCGCCGGGCTTCAGATCCGCGAGCCAGGGCGTCTTCTTGAAGATCTCCGCCATGTCCTTGAGCTCGAACTGTACGCCGCACTCATGCGCCATCGCAGGCAAGTGCAGCGCGGCATTCGTGGAGCCGCCAGTCGCGGCCACAACAATCGCAGCATTCTCAAATGCTTCGCGCGTACAGATATCGCGCGGTCGCAGATTCTTCTCGATCAGCGCCATGACGGCCTCGCCTGAGGCGACAGCGTACTCATCCCGATTCGTGAACGGTGCCGGCAGCGAAGAAGACAGCGGCAGCGCAAGGCCGATCGCCTCGGAGACACAGGCCATCGTATTGGCCGTGAACTGGCCCCCGCAGGCCCCGTCTCCGGGACAAGCGATCTTCTCGAGCGCGGTCAGCTTCTACGCTGACATATCGTTTGAGCCAGCCGCGTGCGCGCCCACCGCCTCGAACACATCCAGCACGGTCACATCCCGGCCTTCGAAACTGCCCGGCAGGATGGAGCCGCCATAGAGGAACACGCTGGGCACGTTCAGACGCAGCATCGCCATCATCATTCCCGGCAGGGATTTGTCGCAGCCGGCCACGCCAACGAGCGCATCGTAGGAATGTCCACGGATCGTCAGCTCGACCGAATCCGCGATGGCCTCGCGCGACACCAGAGACGAGCGCATGCCCTCATGGCCCATCGCGATCCCGTCAGTAACGGTGATCGTACAGAATTCACGCGGCGTCCCATCAGCCGCTTTCACGCCCTCAGACACGGCATGTGCCTGACGCATCAGGGCCGTATTGCAGGGGGCCGCTTCGTTCCAGCAGGAGGCCACGCCAACGAAAGGCTTCTGGATGTCCTTCGTCGACAGGCCCATCGCATAGTAATAGCTGCGGTGAGGAGCCCGCGCCGGGCCTTCGGTCACGTGTCGGGATGGGAGGCGGGATTTGTCCCAGGTCTTGGTCATTGAAGTGTCCTTGTGCTCCTAGCGGCCTACCGAACCGGGTTCGACTTGTCACGTGCCGCCTTAAATCGCTGTCCCAGCATGACTTATATGCAAACCACAAAGGTGGCGACCACCTCGCGAAAACGGCAGATTGCATCCGCAATACAGGAGCGCGCCAGTGAAGAACTTTGGTGAGATCGCGTTTACCGACAAGGTGAAGCAGGAACAGGCCGATCACGGCTCCCGCGAGACCTATGCCGGAATGACGGCCCGGCCCGCTCCGGAAGGCCTCGGCCAACCTGAAGCGGCCTTCATTGCACTGCGAGACAGCTTCTACATGGCGACCGTTTCGGAAACCGGATGGCCCTACGTCCAGCATCGCGGCGGCCCCCGCGGGTTCCTGAAAGTCCTCTCGCCCACCCGGCTTGGCTTCGCAGATTATCGCGGCAACCGGCAATACGTTTCGGTCGCCAACCTCAAGACAGACAATCGCGTCTCGCTCTTCCTGATGGACTATCCGAACCGCGCCCGCCTGAAGCTGCTCGCCAGATCAAACGTCGAGAATGCAGAAGACAATCCAAAGCTCGCCGCGACCTTAGCTATCGAAGGCGCTGGGAAGATCGAGCGTCTCTTCACGCTGGACATCGAAGCCTTCGACTGGAACTGCCCGCAATTCATCACGCCGCGCTTTACCGAGGCCGAACTCGCCTCGGCCTTCGCGCCCATGGTTCAGGAACTGGAGTATCTCAAAGCCGAGAATGCCCGGCTAAGAGACAAGCTCAGTCATTCATCGCCGTAGATCGCGGTCTCGATCCCATCCGGATCGATCGATCCGCGATACATGCCAGCTGAGTTGAACACGAACGCTGCCTCGCCGTCATCGCCGATCAGGACGACACCGCCATCCCCACCGAGCGCAGCCACCTGGCCCAGTGCATTCTCTGCCGCCGTCTCGATGTCTTCCCCGGCAAGCTCGACCCGTGCGCAGATCGTCTTCGCCACGCCAACCCGAATGAAGTATTCACCATGCCCGGTCGCGGAGACGGCGCACACACCGTTCTGCGCATAGGTCGCCGCCCCGATCAGCGGCGAGTCGCCCACGCGGCCTGCCGTCTTCGCGGTCATACCGCCCGTCGTCGTGGCCGCGGCGACATTTCCATTCTGATCAATCGCAACAGCGCCGACTGTGCCATGCCGGTCCGCCGCTGTGCGAGCACGCCGTTCGAGAACCCGCTCGAGCGATTGCCGGCGGCGCTCGGTATCGAAGTAGCTGTTATTAACCATCTCCAACCCTTCGCGGGCTGCGAATGCGTCCGCGCCCTGCCCGGCAAACATCACATGATCTGACCGGTCCATCACCGCGCGCGCGGCAAGGATTGGGTTCTTCACCCGCTTCACGCCAGCAACGGCACCAGCATCCCGGTCGCTGCCATCCATGATCGAAGCATCAAGCTCATGCCGACGCGCTGCGGTAAACACAGCGCCATGCCCGGCATTGAACAACGGGTCGTCCTCCATCGGGATCACAGCGGCCTGAACGGCATCCACGGCCGAACCACCCTCGCGCAGCACATCCGCGCCAGCTTCAAGCGCCGTCTCCAGCGCCACGCGATAGGCCGCTTCCTGTTCGTCTGTCAGGTTCTCCCGCAGGATCACCCCCGCCCCGCCATGGATCGCGAGCCGCCACTCCGGCCGCTCCGGAACAGGCTCGACCGTGCTACACGCCGTCGACAGGCTCATCAGCGCGATCAGGCACATCAAGGCGCGTGCCGGAGCCGGGCGGGCCGTCTGGTTCGTCGTCATCATCATCGTCATCCCCATCATCCCAAGGCCCTCCATTGCGCCATCGCCAGACGAAATACTGTACCAGCGCCAGGACGATCAACAGAAACAGAATCAAGCGCGCCATGATGTGCTAGAGTTGCGCGAGCCGCGCCTCTGCTCCCTTGAGTTTCTCCAGCCGCTCCTTGCCATCGGCCAGCCGTTGCCGGTTCTCCTCGACGACGTCCGCCGGGGCCCGCGAAACAAAATTCTCATTGCCGAGCTTCTTCTCGATGCCGGTCACGTCCTTCTCGAGGCTCGCAATCTCCTTGGTCAGGCGCGCCTTGGCCTCCCCAATGTCGATGATGTCCGCGATCTTCAGCGCCAGCAGCGCTTCATCCACCACGGTGGTCACAGCGCCCGCAGGGGTCTCCTCTACCACGCCCAGACCTTCCAGCCGAGCGAGACGTGAGATGACTTCACCGTGACGGCCCAGCCGGGCGGCATTGGTCTCAGAGGCGTTCACCAGCGAAGCGGGAACCTTCGAGCCCGGCGACACGCCAAGGTCGGCCCGCACGCTGCGCACCTCGGTGACGAGATCGATCACCCAGTCCATTTCCTCCGCCGCCGCATCATTGCCAAAGGCATCGCCATAGCTCGGCCACGCCTCAAGCATCAGGAAACCCTCTCGCTTCGGCCCGTCTTCGCCCAACTGCTCCCAGAGCGCCTCAGTCACAAACGGCATGAACGGGTGCAGCAGTTTCAGGATCTCATCGAGCACCCAGCCCGCCGTGCGGCGAGTCTCAGCCTTCGCCGCTTCATCCTCGCCATTCAGCAGCGGCTTGATCAGTTCCAGATACCAGTCGCAGAAAATGTTCCAGATGAAGCGGTAGGCAGCCCCCGCCGCGCCATCGAAGCGATACTCCTCAATGGCCGTCGTCGCTTCTGCCCCGGTCTTTGCCAGTTCGCCCACAATCCACTGGTTCACAGGCTGCGTCAGCGTCGCCGGGTCCAGCGCCCCATCCCAATTGGCGCACTCATTCATCTGGCAGAAGCGCGCGGCGTTCCACAGCTTGGTCGAGAAGTTCCGGTAGCCTTCGACACGCTGCTTGGACAGGCGCACATTCCGCCCCTGCGCCGCCATAGCCGCCATCGTGAAGCGCAGCGCGTCCGCCCCGTACTCATCAATGAGTTCAAGCGGATCGATGGCATTGCCCTTCGACTTCGACATCTTCTGACCCTTCTCATCGAGGACCAACGCGTGGATGTAGACGTCCTTGAAAGGCACCTCGCCCATGAAATGGATGCCCTGCATCATCATGCGGGCCACCCAGAAGAAGATGATGTCGAACGCCGTGACGAGCACGGAACCCGGGAAGAAAGTCTTCAGGTCCTCATTGCCCTTCGCATCCGGCCAGCCCTGCGTCGAGAACGGCCAGAGCCCGGAAGAGAACCACGTGTCGAGGACGTCGGGGTCTTGGCTGAGGTTAACCCAATGCGGCTTCGTCCCGCCGATGTGTGACGTTGAGTAACCACTCGGCTTTGAATCATCGCAGAAGACATGGAAATCGTCGCCGTAGTACCGCTGGGCTTGCGCAATTGCTTCAGCAAGGCTCTCGGCGCAGAAGATCGTCTTTGCGTATTGATCGTCAGCCAGCCGATCCGCAGCCGGGGTTTTGCCACTTGGCACCTGATCATCTCTCAAAGTGGGCCCAAACCAAGCCGGAATCCGGTGCCCCCACCAGAGCTGGCGGCTCACGCACCAGGGCTGAATGTTCTCCATCCAGTTGAAATACGTCTTTTCCCAGTTCTCCGGCACGAACCGCGTCTTGCCCGTCTTCACGGCCTCAATCGCAGGCTTTGCGAGCGTCTCCGCATCCACAAACCATTGATCGGTCAGCATCGGCTCGATGACGACACCCGACCGGTCGCCGAAAGGCTGCATGACTTTCTTGTCCTCGACGAGTGGGATTACGTTCCCCTCCTCATCCGTCACCATCACGGCGAGACCTTCCGCCGTAATATCAGCCACCACCTGCTTCCGCGCCTCGAACCGGTCGAGCCCGCGATACTCATCGGGAACGAGGTTCATTGCAGTGATCGTCGCCTCGTCGAAACTCTCCTGCCCGCGCGCGATCCGACCGGCCGTCTCTGCCACCTCGGCATAAGGCGCGCCATCGCTGCGCATTGCGCCGCGCTCGTCCATCAGCGCATACATTGGAATGTTTCCGCGCTTGGCGACCTGATAATCGTTGAAGTCATGCGCGCCGGTGATCTTCACCGCGCCGGAGCCAAAGTCCGGGTCCGGATATTCATCTGTAATGATCGGAATTAACCGTCGGTGCTCTTTCGGCCCGACCGGGATCTCACAAAGCTTCCCGACAATCGAGGCATAGCGCTCATCTGACGGATGCACCGCCACCGCGCCATCGCCGAGCATCGTCTCAGGCCGCGTCGTGGCAATCGAGATGTAGTCCCGCTCCTCTTCGAGCGTGACGTTCCCGTCCTCATCCTTCTCGACATAGGTGTAGGTCGCCCCACCCGCCAGCGGATACTTGAAGTGCCACATATGCCCGGCGACTTCCTTGTTCTCGACTTCGAGATCGGAAATCGCGGTCTGGAAATGCGGGTCCCAGTTCACCAACCGCTTGGCGCGGTAGATCAGGCCGTCATTGTAGAGATCGACGAACACTTTCCTGACAGCGCGGACCATCTGATCATCGTCCGACCCGTCCTCGCCCATCGTAAAGGCAGTCCGCGACCAGTCGCAGGAGGCTCCCAGCCGCTTCAGCTGACCAATGATCTGGCCACCTGATTCCTCTTTCCACTCCCAGACGCGCTCGACGAACGCCTCACGCCCAAGGCTCGCGCGGCTCTCATTCGAGCCGCTCTCCGCCATCTGCCGCTCCACCACCATCTGCGTCGCGATGCCGGCATGATCGGTCCCCGGCTGCCAAAGCACGTTCTTGCCGGTCATACGATGATAGCGGATCAGAATGTCCTGCAGCGTATTGTTCAGGGCATGGCCCATGTGCAGCACGCCCGTGACGTTCGGCGGCGGAATCACAATCGAGTAGGCTTCAGCGCTCGTATCGCCGGACGGTTTGAAACAGTCCGCCTCTTCCCAGCGTTGATAGATTTGCGCCTCAGAGGCGGCAGGGTCGAATCTCTGGTCGAGCATTTCAGGTGGTCCGGACGGCAAAAAGAAAGGGCGCGCCGGTTAGGGCGCGCCCGCTTCTATATCAGGATGAAGAAGGAGGGCTAGCGCGCCATGCGGGCGATCCGCTGGACCTCGGCTTCGACCTTCTCTTCCACGATTGTCGGAAGGTTGTCGTCCAGCCATTCCTTCATCATCGGCTTGAGAAGTTCGCGGACCATGCCTTCCAGCGTGTTCTCGCCACCGATATCCATTTTGGAGATCAGTTTCCCAAGCGCGCCGGCGGCGGCATCTGCGGTGGTTTCTTCGGTTAGCACGGTGCTCTCATACGCTGGCGACGCGGCCATGGCGGGGCTCTCCTCGGTTTGCATAGGCGGAACCGCCATCGGCGGTGCCTCAACAGGTTCTGGTTCGGCGGCTTCAAAGACAGGCTCAGGTTCTGGGGCAACTGGCTCTTCAGCAACAACCTCTTCTTCGAAAGGAGAATACTCTTCTTCCGGAAGGGTCGCCACCTCAGGTTCTATGTCGTCGAGCGTGAATTCTTCGAAATCACTTTCATCGGCATCGACAAGCTCAACGCCGTCATCAGCGGCTTCGGCTTCTACAGCGCCGTCGGGAGCATCATCATCTGAGATGATCTTCCGGATTGACGACAGAATCTCTTCCATCGACGGCTCTTTATGGGCTTCATTCGCCATTGCTGGACCTCGTTCGCACCGAATCTCTTAATCCGTTAGGTTAACGGAGTAGTGGGCGACGGTTAACAATGATTTACGCTGTGTAATAAGCCCGGGGTCTAAGAAGCGCCCGAACGGTCCAGAGTCAGACGCCCCATTTGCCGCAAAAGCTGGTGGGCAGACACATAAGCATCGCGCTCCGCATCGATCAGCGCCAGACGCGCATCGAACAGCTCCTGCTCCTGATCGAGAACATCCAGAGTGGTCCGCACACCGACAGCGAGCTCTTCTTTCGCGCCTTCATAAGCGATTTCGGCCGCCTCGACCTGCGCTTCTGAGGCCGCGATCGACTGCGTCGCCGCAATGTACCCATACCAGGACTGCGCCACACCGGCCCGGACCTGACGTTCGATACCGTCCACGGCTTCACGCGCCTGACGGCGGCGCAGGCTCGCAGACCGCACATCCGCATTCAGCTGCCCGCCCTGATACAGGGGGATACGCGCCTGAATGACAGCGGACACCGTCGTATCGCTTGGATTATCATCGGTGACAGGTGGGCCGCCGCCCAGTGAGATTTCGTTCTCTGTATATGTCTGCTGTGCGCTCGCCGTTCCGACGAGGCTGATTTCCGGCCCGCGCGAGCCTTCCGCGACACGGATCGCGGCTTCAGCGGCCCGCACGTTCTCTCTCGCGGCGAGCAAGTCGGGATTCTCGCCCAGCGCGATGGTGATAGCGTCCTCAATCGTTGTCGGCAGAGGCGGCGGGGGCGGCGGCACGTCCAGCGCCACAGGCGCAACACCAACCACCTGCACATAATTGGCGCGGCTGCCCTCCAGAGTGGCTTCGGCACCTGCCAAAGCGGCGCGTGTACCGGCCAGACGGGCCTCAGCCAGTTTCACATCGGTGCGCGTCACAACGCCCACCTCAAACCGATCCGCAGCTGCGCGGGCCTGCTCGACCAGAACTTCGACATTGTTTTCGCGGATGGCGACGGCTTCAAGATCCCGGCGGACATTCACATAGGCTGACACAGTATCGAGAAAGAGCGTCTGGCGCTGGGCCTCAAGCTGGAGGTCTGCAGCCGAGACACCTGCAGCGGCCTGGCGGATGCCGCCTGAAATACGACCGCTGGTAAAGAGAGGCTGTGTCGCCTGAAGCGACGCATTTGCGATTGGCCGGTCGCCCGTGTCGAACGCAACGGCGCGCGTGCTATCGAGCGACTCATATCCGGCGGAAGCCGTCAGGCTCACGCTCGGGCGGCCTGCGGCGCGCGCGCTTTCCAGCGCTTCGCGGGCGATCTCGGCCGATGTTCTCTGTGAGGCGAGGTCGGGATTGCTCTGATATGCGGCGTCCAGCGCGTCCTGAAGCGTTTCCGCCATCGCCGGTCCAACCGGAACCAGCGCAAACACCGCTGCACTACAAAGAGACTTCCAACCCGACATTCCGCTACTCCTGTTACCCCTGGTCGATGACTAATAAGCGAGAGCTGAGAAAGAGTGAACAGTGTTCACGCAATCGGCGAAACCCGGTCTCTAGAATTCGAAGGCCGGCTTGCGGTCGAACGCTGAGAGGCGCGGCGGGCGGGCGTCAAACACATCCCTGTATGACACCACACCGCCAGCCTTCTTGTAGATCCGTCCCCGGCCAAGCCCGGCATCCATCTGCACGACCACGGCAAGGCGTCCACCTTCGGCCAGTTGAGCTGTCCAGCTGATAGGAACCTGCTGCACCATCCCACACACATAGATCACATCGAACGGGCCCTGATCGGGCAGCCCGGCGGCCAGATCGCCTTTAACGGCAACAGCACTGCCAAGTTCAAGCTTTGCAAAACGCTCTGTTGCGGCGTCCACCAGCGCCTCGTCATCCTCAATGCCAATGGCCGTATCGAGCAGGAGCGACAGCACCGCTGTCTCGTATCCGGCACCTGCCGCGATCACCAGCGCCGTTTCCGCAGGTTTCGGATCGACAGCGGCAATCAGCTTGGCAGTGTCACGCGGCGTCCACAGCGCACGGTCCTCTGATGTTTCGATTTCGATCTCGCCGTAGGCAATGGACTGGCTCGCCTTTGGCACGAATACCTCTCGCGGCACGGACAGGAAGGCATCCACGATCGCGAGGTCTGTTACGTCATCAGGCCTGATCTGGCTGTCGACCATAATCCGGCGGGCTTTTTTGAAATCCATGGCGGGCTGTTCCCTATCCGCAGCAATACCGGCCCTCTACCATACGCCACTGCGCGATCAATGCGGCTTAGCGCGTCAGGCCGCATGTCGCGATTGCGCCGCCGCGTTCTGCCTGCTATCTCCCCGCTCTCTCCGAGGCCCTGTGGCGGAGTGGTTACGCAGCGGATTGCAAATCCGTGTACGCCGGTTCGATTCCGGCCGGGGCCTCCATCTCAACTTTTTTCAATTTTGGCGAGTTGGTTTACACCCGGTTAACCATTTCGGGCGAACTTCTCCGTGTCTTCTCTTGGAGACACCCACCATCACCCAACGCCTCGGCGGGAGCTTGCTCCCGCCATTTTTTTGTGTGCCCATGCAACGCAGCCTTTGACACGAAAACCGCTTCTGGTATTTGAGCGGCCTGCCAGTGTTCCGCGATAGCTCAGTTGGTAGAGCAGGCGACTGTTAATCGCCCGGTCGTAGGTTCGAGTCCTACTCGCGGAGCCACTTCCAAAACTGCATGACAACCGCAACCGCTCTCCGAGTGGCTGGCGTCTGTTGTAATGAGTTTGGAACGCCCTTCCCTCCAGCCGCATAAGACTCATCGACGCCCTTCAGTCAGCGCCGGCCGGGGCACCCATAAGGACCGATCCACTCAACTTGTGGTCCGCACAACTACTTATTGTGCTCTGCAGGCAATCCTCACAACTGACGGCCCATGATGAAGCTTGACCCGAAGAAGAGACGCCGCCTTTCACCCGAAGTCCGCAAGAACCAGATTCTTGATGTCGCCGCGCAGTTCATCCGCGAAAACGGCGTGTCAGCGCTGAGCATGGATGGCCTTGGCAGAGAGGCCGGCGTCTCCAAGCCCCTCATCTACAACTACTTCCAGAACAGAATTGATCTGTTGAGAAGCCTTCTCCAGCGCGAGGTCCACCGCTTCCATCAGTCGATGCTGGATGCCGCAGAACGCGCCGAGACGCTGGAAGAGCTCATCCGGCTGACATCAAGGTCGATGCTACATCATGTCAGGGATTATGGCATCGTCATCGATCAGCTCATGCACGAACCGGACGTCGCAGATGCGCTTCACGACATGGAAACCCGCCATCATGAGCAGTACGCCATGTATCTCCGCAAGCGGATGAGACGGGAGTTCGGCATGTCTCCGAAACTTGCCGAGGCCACAATCGCCATTGCGCTTGGCCTGTCCTCATCGGCCGGGGCATTCCTGGAGAAACACAACGCCAATATCGACTTTGTCGAAGACATGCTGGTGACAATGCTGATGGGAAGCGTTCAGAGCACCGCAAACGCCGCTAGGGCCGGCAATATCCGAACGATCCGGGCAAAACGTCAGGCCGTGACGACCTAGATCGATCATCAACCTGCCAGCTTATTGCGCCAGACGCGATATTTATCAGTCGGCTGCGGCCAGAACCGGTTGACGCTGGGTGGGGCTTTAGCTATCTCCGCCGTTTCCGCCCGCAGGGGCTCAGGAGTTAACAATGGCGAATACAAGATCAGCCAAGAAGATGGTTCGCAAGATCGCGCGCCGCACCGAGGTCAACACGGCGCGTCGCTCGCGGATGCGGACTTTCGTCCGGCGTGTGGAAGAAGCAATTGAATCTGGCGACAAGACAGCCGCTCAGGCAGCCTTCAAGGAGGCTCAGCCAGAAATCATGCGCGCAGCTGGTAAAGGCGTGCTTCACAAGAACACATCTTCCCGGAAGATTTCGCGTCTGTCGGCGCGCATCAAATCCATGGCCTGAGGCGTCGACGTAGACCGTCCGCTCACACGCAGAATTATTGCAAGTTCACCGCTCCCGGCTTAAGCTGAGGGGCGGTTTTCTTTGTTTGGCGCGCGTCATCCATACAAGGCCAGACGGCTGCACCCCAAAGAAGAACCGGCCGGTCAAAATTTTGAGCATTCGCTCATTCTTGCTCTCTCAAATTGTTAATTTTTTGTGAATTATTTTTCCAGATCACGGCGCTGATTCAAAAACGAATTTTGTTTCGCAACAGCTAAGTTCAGGAAAGAGCAGCGAATCATCGCGATTCTCCGATTGCGCGAATGCAGCCCGATCGCGTACACAATAGAGGTCCGATACTTGATCCTCACACGGAGTTAGATGGGCCGTTTTCTACAAGCGGGGTGAGGAGAGCGTGTGTATCGGCGGGGTGCTTAGAACGATAAAAAAATGGAGCGATGCCGGGCATGGACCAGCACGAAAACAATACTCGTCGAAACTACTCAGACGCACACAATCAAGACCATACAGGCGACAGTCCGGGCGCACACAAAATCTGGGAAGCTGCCCAGACCCGTGTTCGCGATGACATCGGCGAAGAGATGTTCGGCAAGTGGGTTGCAGATCTCCGCTTCGTTGCTGAAGTGCATGACAAGGCCGTCATCGCCGTGCGGGATCAGGTCACGCTGGGGCGCATCAAGCGCGACTATGAGCGACTGATCCGCGACGCATGGCTGGCTGAAGATGACAAGCAGCGCGAGCTTCGCTTCGTGTGCTGGAAGCGCGCGCCGAAATCCCTTCTCTCCATTGTCGAGGATCCCTGGCTGGTGCCCGAGGCAACCGAAGAAGCCGCCAAGGGCGCTGCGCCGCAGATGACCTTTGACACGCTCATCGTCGGTGCATCGAACACACGGGCTGTTGAGTCCGGTCGCCGCTTTGCCGCCGGTAAGGCGTCGGCCCCTATCCTTTTCGTCTCAGGGCGTCAGGGCGTTGGCAAAACCCACCTCCTCCGCGCCATCGAAAACGAAGCGCTCGCCAACGGGTCTATCCGCGTCACCTATATGACGGCTGAGGAATTCATGAGCGCCTACGTGCAGGGCGCGCAGGAGCGCGACACGCGCGCATTGAAGGCAAAGCTGCGCAACAGCGACCTCGTCCTTATCGACGACCTGCAATGGATCAAAGGCAAGAAAGGCACTGATCAAGCCTTCTTCGCAAATATCCGTGCCGTGACGAGCCAGGGAGGACATGTTGTCCTCACCGCGGATGAAGCGCCGGGCGATATGCGCGGCCTCTCCACCAGCCTGATGAATGAATTGCGTGGGGCGGCCTCTGTGGCCGTTGAGACCCCGGACGACGAAATGCGCGCAGCGATCCTGCGCCAGCACGAAGCGATGATCGCAGAATCTGATCCGAACTTCGTGCTTACCGACGAGATGATCTCTCGTATTCTCAGCCGGGTCCGCGGACCGGGCCGGGAGCTTTGTGGCGTACTTTGGAGTCTGCAGACAGAAAGCTGCTTCGGGAAGGAGCCCATTACTATGGAAATGCTCGACACCGTCATTCGACGTCAGGCTGGCGAGACCCGCCCGCCATCGATCGACCTGATCAAACGCGCCGCCGCCGCCACGTTCGGCGTCACGAAGACAAATCTCGAAAGCGCCTCCAAGGCACAGGTCTATGTCTATCCGCGCCAGATC
>JBCBTR010000048.1:0-12685 GCA_039818545.1 Pseudomonadota bacterium | reverse complement strand
CGGGTCGATGTCCGCGCCTTGCCGCCCGTCCAGGAGCCGGGTGCAGTCACCCGTCTCGGGGCCGGGCTGTCAGACTGGATGGCGAACCTTTTCTCCGTGTTCATGCCGGAGCGCGGCGGGGATGCCGTACGGACCCAGTCCTATGCCGATGAGTTCGCCATTGCCGTGGGCGGCGGGCAGGCGGCGAGCCAGCGTTTTTCCGATCGCGGCCAGCGTGTGATCTCGGTCTCTGTGCCAATCCAGCATGTCTCGGCGGTTGTTGGCGTGCTGACCGTCGAGGCCAGCGACATTGACGAGATCATCCGGGCGGAACGCGCGGCGCTGTTTCCGTTCATTGCAGTGGCCGTGCTGGTGGCGTTCATCACCTCAAGCCTGCTGACACTCGCGATTGCGCGCCCGTTGCGCCATCTCGCGATTTCGGCCGATCGGGTGAGAGCGGGCTCGTCGGAGCGATTGAGCTTTCCGAAACTGACCGGGCGGCGTGACGAAATCGGGCAGCTCGCCAAGTCCATGGAGTCCATGACCGAAGCGTTGTTTGAGCGCATCGTCGCAAATGAACGCTTTGCTGCCGATGTGGCTCATGAGCTGAAAAATCCACTTACCTCTATCCGGTCTGCAGTTGAGACCGTTGAACGGGTTCAGGATGACCCGGTGGCTGTCGAGCGCCTGCGCGCGGTGATCGCCAAGGATGTACAGCGGCTCGACCGGCTGATTACGGACATTTCCAATGCGTCGCGCCTTGAGGCTGAGATTACCCGCATCCCGACCGAGCGCCTCGATATTGGCCGGTTCGTCGGCGATATCGTTTCCACCTACGAGTCCCTTGCTGATGAGGGCAGTGTGCGGGTCCGGTTCAGCGATGAGACCATGGGAGCCGGTCTCCTTGTGAAGGGCCGCGAAGGGCCGCTGGGTCAGGTGTTCCGTAACCTCATTGATAATGCACGATCTTTCTCGCCGGCGGCAGGCGAGGTGCGTGTCACGCTGTCTCAGGCTGCCGATGGGCCGCGCACGCTCGCCCGGATCACGATTGACGATGACGGCCCCGGCATCCCGCCGGACAAGTTCGAGAAGATTTTCGAGCGCTTCTACACCGATCGCCCGGCTGGCGCGGCTTTTGGCAATAATTCCGGTCTCGGACTATCCATTGTGAAGCAGATTATCGAGACGCATCGCGGCAAGGTGGTTGCCTCGAACCGGGACGAGGGCGGGGGCCGCTTCACTGTCGACCTGCGCGCCGTCTGACATTCCGTACACATTCGCTGTTGACGCCTGAAACGCCCGTGGCAGGCTATTTCTTTCGCATGTGCGAAAGGGATGAAAATGATCGGGATTGTGGTGGTCAGCCACGGAAAGCTCGCAAAGGAACTGATGTCCGCGACACAACATGTCGTCGGGGAGCAGCCTGCATTCCGCGCGATTTCCATCGAGGCTGATGATGACATGGAAGCGCGCCGCTCCCAGATTCGGGAGACAGCGAAGGCTTGCGACACCGGCAAGGGCGTCATCATCCTGACCGACATGTTTGGCGGAACACCCTCCAATCTGGCTATCTCTGTCATGAAAGATGACCGGATCGAAGTGATTGCCGGGGTCAACCTGCCCATGCTGATCAAGTTGTCGGAAGTGCGCGACAGCCTGACCCTGTCAGAGGCCGCACAGGCGGCCAGCGATGCCGGGCGGAAGTATATCTCAATCGCCTCCGAGCTTTTGTCGCGATGAGCGGTACCATGTCAGAGCAGGCGGCCCAGCGGGTCGTGATCGTCAATCAGAAGGGGCTGCATGCGCGTGCCTCGGCGAAGTTCGCGAAGCTTGCGGCACAGTACGAGTCAAAGGTCTCCGTCAGCCATGAGGGCGTGGACGCTGCGGCCAACTCGATCATGGATCTGCTGCTGCTGGCGGCTCATCGTGGCTGTGAGATCGAACTTCACGCGGAAGGGCCGGATGCTGCGCAGGCGGTTACGGCGCTGGCCTCACTTGTGGCCGACGGGTTCGGTGAGCTGGAAGAAGACGCCGGCTGCTCACCGGCACCGATTTAGCAATTTTCTCTAGTGTAGAAGTCCGCGCGGGCGCTGTTCGCCGCGCGCACGGTCGGGGCGGGGGCGTTCAGCTTCACCAGCATCGTCTCGCGGCCGCCTGTCGGGGGCCTTGAGAGAGGCCACGAGAATGTCGCCCGATGGCTCTGCATAGGTCACCGCCAGATCGGTAATGACGGACGAAAACTCCGAAACGCTGACCATGCGGTCGAGATTGGGGTCGAACCGGACCGGGTTAGCCAGGGAATCGTCATGCGTGGGCAGGCTTGTGGCCCAGGCTTGCTGTTCCAATGCCGTCAGGGCGTTGTCGCCGTTCGCATCGGCATTTGTGAAGGCGTCGGCAATGCCGGCATCAAGCTCTGCCTGACTGATGCGGCCATCGGCATTGGCGTCAAAGCTGAGGAACAGACCGCCACCGGGCACCAGCCGTTTCGGCCGGTTATCCTTGAAGGGGGCGTCCGGTTTGACCTCGCCCGGCGTGGGCAGGCGAACAATCTCATCGGCGTTCTGGGCCTGAGCGGAGACGCCAAGCCCGAGCGCGAGCGTGAGGATGGCAAGTGAGCGGATCGGCATTTGACCTCCGAAAAGTGTTTCAGGGCTTCTAAGACAAGTAAGTGCGTCACACCACGTGACCCAGTAGTGAACAAAGGTGTCCCAAAAGGGGCGTTAACCTCCGCTTAACGCTATCGGCCTGATAGGTTAACGAAAGCAGAGCGTTTGGTAACGCTTTGATTCGATCTGTATGGAGTTCGCCATGGCTGTGAGTGGAGAGAGCGTCCCCCTTATTGTCGCTGCCGGGGCGTCCGCACTCTCCCTTGCTTCTCTGCTCTGGGCCATGCGCGTGTCTGAGGGGGCGCGCGGTGCCGCGAAGAAATACAAGGAACGCTCCACCAAGCTTGAGGGCGACCTCGCTGAATTCGAAGGCATCCTTGGCGCGCATCCCGGCGTTGTGCTTGTCTGGGAAGATGACAGCCTTGATGTGGATGGCGACGAGATCCCGGCCCCCACGGTTCAGGGCTCGCCCAATGCATTTGCCGGCTTTCTGAACTTTACCGACGATGCGCTGTCGGCCAATCCGGCGATCCGTCTTGTTGAGGGCCTTGCCGACCTTGAAGCGCGCGATGCGATGAAGCGCGATACGACGCTTCGTCAGGCGCTGCGGGAATTGCGGGCCGAAGGTGCACCGTTCTCAATCACGATTATCGGTCAGGCCAACCGCTTTATCGAGGTGGACGGGCGCACGGCCGGGGCCCGCGCGATTGTCTGGCTCACCGATACGACTATCCGCCATGAAGTGGGCAGCCCGATTTATGGCCGCCTCGTCGAGGCTCGCCAGACGATCGCGCGCGATCCGATGGCGTTTCTAGACATGCTCGACAAGTCACCCTTTCCGGCCTGGCGCATCAACGGGCTCGGTAAGCTGCAATGGGCGAACGAGGCTTATATCAAGGCCGTGGACGAGCCCTCGCTGGACCGGCTGCTCGATCGCCAGACGGCGCTCAGCGCCGATATGGTCGCGCAGGCCAAGCGGACGATTTCGCAGAACCTCGATATTGACGAGACCCATGACAGCGTCGCTGTGGCGGGCGAGTCCCGCTCGATGCGCGTGCTGACCTTCCCGCTCTCGGGCGGAGCAGGGGGCATGGCCTTTGATGTGACCGCCGAGGAAGAAGCCAAGGCCGACCTGAAGCGCCATGTCGACAGCCATGACGAGACGCTGAACCATGTCGCCGACGGCGTCGCCATCTTCAGCCGTGACCGAAAGCTGATGTTCTACAATCGCGCCTTTGCGGAGATGTGGGACCTCGATCTGAATTTCCTCATCGACCAACCGACCCATGGGCAGGTGCTGGACCGCCTGCGCGAGCGACGGAAACTGCCCGCGCAGGACGAGTATGCAAAGTGGCGCGCCAACGAGATCTCTTACTATCTCGATATTTCCGGTGTGCAGGAGGACAAGTGGTCCCTGCCGGATCGGCGCACGCTCTCCGTCACCCGCCAGCGCCACCCAATGGGGGGCCTTTTGCTGCTCTTCAAGGACATTACCGGCGAACTTGACCTGCAGACGCGCTTCAATGCGCTGATCAGCACGCAGTCAGCGACACTGAACAATCTGCACGAGGCCTGCATCGTGTTCGGCTCAGATGGCCGCGTGAAGCTGTCCAACTCCGCGTTTGAGCGTCTCTGGAACCTCGATGCCGAGCTGCTCAAGGATGGCCCGGATTACTCCTCCATCGTGGACGCCTGCGTACCGCTCTTCCATGACCGCGAGACGTGGGATGCGATCAACGTCCACATCACCGATCCGAGCCCTAAATCGCGTCAGCCGACAACCGGTGAGATGCGGCGCTCCGACGGCTCGGTGCTGACCTATCTCACCCATCCGTTGCCGGACGGGAATACGCTGATTGCGTTTGCCGATGTGACGGCGACACGGCGCGTTGAAGGAGCCCTGCGCGAGCGGGCCGAGGCATTCGAAGCAGCTGACAAGCTGAAGACCGAGTTTGTGCAGAATGTAAGCTACCAGCTGCGCTCGCCGCTGACGACCATTCTTGGCTATGCTGAATTCCTGCAAAGCCAGAAGCATGGCGAGCTGACTGAGCGCCAGCAAAACCACGTCGACTCCATCCTCAAGGCGTCCGACCATCTCTCCAAGCTGATCGAAAATATTCTCGACCTCGCCATGATCGAGGCCGGGCGGATGGATCTCGATCTGTCGGACATGAAACTAGCCGATGTGATCCGCGAGAGCGTCGATCTCGTTGTGACCAAGGCAAGCGATACGGAGATTTCGGTTCGCTCCGAGATTGACGGGGATCTCGGAACCGTACGCGCCGATGAGCGCCGCATCCGCCAGATCCTGTTCAACCTGATGTCCAATGCGCTGCGCTTCACCGAGACAGGGGGTGAGATCGTGGTTTCAGCGTCCCGCGTCGGCGACATGGCGATGTTCTCGGTGCGCGATAATGGCAAGGGAATGGACCCTGAAGCCCGTGCAACGAGCTTTGACAGCTTCAAGAGCGGCGACAATCGTGGGGCGGGCCTCGGCCTCGCTCTGGTCAAGCACTTCGTCGATTTGCATGGCGGCAATGTCGGGATACGCCCAGCCGAGGGCGGTGGCACAGAGGTGACCTGCTGGTTGCCTGTGCAGGCTGTTGAGCTGCGCCCGGGTGGCGAGCGCGCCCTTACGGGTCCCCCGGCCGCGCAGGCCTGAACATTAAATAAGTCCAGCACGGTTGCCATGCGCCTGCGAGGCAAACTAGAGGGCGCTCTGTAGATTGTACGGAGCCTCCCTCGATGAATTTCACAACTCCCCGCCATGACTGGACGCGCGAAGATATCACCGCGCTTTACGACCAGCCGCTGGATACGCTGCTCGGGCAAGCCCTCACGGTGAAACGCGAAAACTGGCCGGATGGCGCGGTGCAGAAATCACAGCTGCTTTCGATCAAGACGGGCGGATGTGCGGAAGACTGCGGATATTGCAGCCAGTCCGCGCATTTCGATACCGGCGTGACGGCTGAGAAGCTGCTGCCGCTGGAAGATGTGGTGGAAGCCGCCCGGCGCGCGAAAGACAATGGCGCGGACCGGTTCTGCATGGGTGCGGCCTGGCGCAGCCTGAAGGACCGCGATGTGCCCAAGGTCGCGGCCATGATCAGTGCGGTCAAAGCGGAAGGGCTTGAGACCTGTGTGACGCTGGGCATGCTGGAAGAAGGACAGGCCGAGGCGCTTAAGTCCGCAGGGCTAGATTATTACAATCACAACCTCGACACCTCCCGGGAATACTATGGGAGCGTCATCAGCACGCGCACCTATGAGGATCGCCTTGAGACCCTTCAACGTGCCCGCCAGGCCGGCGTGAAGCTGTGTACGGGCGGTATTCTCGGTATGGGCGAGGGGCGCGAAGACCGGGTCGGGCTCATCCACGAACTGTCGAAACTGTCCCCGCACCCCGAGAGTGTGCCGATCAATATGCTGGTGCCCATCGAAGGAACGCCGCTAGGGCGCAGCGCCCCGATCTCCGTGATCGAGATGGCGCGGGCGATTGCCGTTTGCCGGATTGTCTTCCCGAAAAGCTGGGTGCGGCTCTCGGCCGGGCGCGAGGGCATGACAGAAGAAGGTCAGGCGCTCTGCCTGCTGGCCGGGGCAAACTCGATCTTCGTCGGGGACCGCCTGCTCACCACCGATAATCCCGGTATCGACAAGGATGAGGCGCTGCTCGCCGCGACAGGTCTTGCCGCGACCGGCCATGCTGAGATGGAAGCCGGTGCACGTCGCACCACGCTGATCGGTGGCGATTCCGCTTGAGAGGCAGGGGGATTCCCCGCTAAAGGGCAGGCATGAACCAACCCATTCAAGCCGTTATCTGGGATTTCGGAGGGGTTTTGACCTCTTCGCCTTTCGAGGCCTTCAACGTGTATGAGGCCGATAAGGGCCTTCCCACAGACTTCATTCGCTCCGTCAATGCGCGCAATCCCGACGACAATGCCTGGGCGAAGCTTGAGCGGTCCGAAGTTGACGCGGATGGGTTCGACGGGCTGTTCCGGACAGAGAGCACAGCGCTCGGCCATGAAGTACCCGGCAAGGACGTGTTGGGGCTACTGTCTGGCCAGTTGCGCCCGCCGGTGGTTGAGGCCCTGAAGGCTTGCAAGGCACGTGTGAAGGTTGGCTGCATCACCAACAACGCCCCCGTCGGCAAGGGTGCGGGCATGACGCAGGATGAAGAGAAGGCCGCGAAAGTCGCTGAAGTGCTCAGCCTGTTTGATCATGTGATCGAGAGTTCCAAGCTCGGTATTCGCAAGCCGGATCCGCGTATTTATGCATTGATGTGTGAGGCGCTCGATGTCGATCCGGCGGCCTGTGTTTATCTCGACGATCTGGGGATCAATTTGAAACCAGCACGCGCCATGGGCATGACCACGATCAAGGTGGTCGGGCAGGACCAGCTGCTGACCGATCTGGCGGCCGCGACAGGCTTTTTCGAGAACTGATGCGGCGTGCGGGAGCGCTTGCCTGTCTTGTAATGCTCGGCGCATGCGGCGGGCCCGCAATAGATGCGCCGCCCCCCCGGCCGATGCCGGAGGACAGCCTTCTTCAGCCACCGGCTAAACCGGCCCCGCCTGCCCTGACCGCAGAGGTCGAGGAGACGGTGGCAGAGCTGCGCACGATTGCGGAGGCCGGACTGCTGCGCGGGCTTGCCCGGCGGGCGGACGCCGAAGAGGGCTTCATTTCCAATTTCGCCGACGAGTCCCACTTCGTGCACTGGGACCTGCTGCGCCGGACCGGTGTGGACCCGAATACAAAGCTGCTCGACCTGCTGGATGAGCCGCATGCGGTGACGGTGGTGGGAGACCGGACCTGGTATGTCTGGCCGGATCTGGCAGCGCTGGCACCGGGCGACCTTATCCCTGAAAAGCTGAGCTTCGTGGATCGTGCGCGGTTGCTCAATCTTGTCGGGGAGGAGGGGATCGCAGCCATCCGGAACGGAGGGGACTATCCGGGGTTTCGCACGGCGATTTCACAGGATGGGCGCTGGCTCTACTATATTCATGAGCGGGGCGACTGAACGGAGACACAGATGGCAGACAAACTGGATATCAGCGATGTGCTCAGCCGAATGGATGGCTGGACGGCCGTGCCGGGAGATCTGGACGCAGTGCAGAAGCGTTTCAAGTTCGACGACTTCAAGACCGCATGGGCCTTCATGAGTGCCTGTGCCCTGAAGGCCGAGCAGATGGACCACCATCCGGAATGGTTCAATGTCTACAACAAGGTCGAGGTGACGCTCACCACGCACGATGCGGGCGGTGTGACGGCCCTTGATGAGACGCTTGGCGGATTTATGGATGCACTCGCCGCAAAACTGAGCTGATGGGGCAGAGGCGGCCTGTCAGGCTGCGGTTCTGGACGGTGTGTCCTCTGATCGCGTGCCTTCAATCAGGCATCGAATGAGGGCGGCGGTCAGCATACGTTCCTCGATCGGTTTGGACACGTAGTCTGTCATCCCCATCGAAATGAATTTCTCGCGGTCGCCCGTCATGGCATCGGCGGTTACTGCGATCACTGGGATGTCCTGCCAGGGCTTGCCGCTGTTCCGGATGTGCTGGAACGTCTCCGGCCCGTCCATGATCGGCATGTGAATGTCCAGCAGGACGATGTCGAAGGTCTCTTCGGACAGTTTTTTCAAGGCGTCCTGGCCATCAACAGCTTCCGTCACGACCATTCCAAGGGGTTGAAGGAACAGACGGGCGACGCGGCGATTGATGCCATTGTCGTCGACCACGAGCGCGCGGAAGCCTTCAAGGGCGGCTTCATCTTCGGCAGATTTCTTTGCTCTGTCTGATATCTCGACTGTTCGTGTGGCTGGGGTCTCTATCACGGCCTCCGCTTCGAAGGTCAGAGTGAAAACCGACCCTTTTCCTTCCTGGCTTGCGACCGTGATGTCCCCGCCCATCATGTTTGCGAGCTTCTTGGCGATGGCGAGGCCAAGCCCAGTGCCGCCAAAGCGGCGTGTGGTGGACGGATCGGCCTGACTGAAGCTTTCGAACAGTTTGTCCTGATTTTCCGGGGCGATACCAATGCCGGTGTCAGACACATGGATGGTCACGGTGTGCCGACCGTTCGGCTTACCCTTGCTGGTCATGGCAACCATCACACCGCCCGTCGAGGTGAACTTGATGGCGTTGGAGATGAGATTGTCGATGCACTGACGCACGCGAACCGGGTCCAGAATAAGCCGGGCTGGAACCCCCTTGTCCACGGCGACCCGCAGGTACAGGTTCTTGTCTGCAGCCAGTGGGCGATGGAGCCGTTCAATGGCTTCCATCTGGTGACGGATGTCACCCGTCACATGCGACATTTCGATCTTGCCGGCCTCGATCTTGGACAGGTCGAGAATGTCATTCAGCACCGTCATCAGGGATTTCGAACTCTCAACAATTGTGCCGACCATCTCGCGTTCTTCCGGACCGAGGTCTCTGGAGGAGAGCGCCTGCGCCATGCCGAGAACGCCGTTGAGCGGGGTGCGGATCTCGTGGCTCATCGAGGCGAGGAATTCAGATTTGGCCTTGTTGGCGGCCTGAGCGGCACGCTTGGCGTGCCTGAGTTCGCGCTCTTTTTCCTGAAGGGCGGAGATATCCATGCTCACGCCGACACGAATGCCGTTCGATACAAGGGTATGTGTCGTCTTTACGACCTTTCCGCCACTGGTGGTGAACTCGTTGGACTCACCGCTGAGAACCACTTTGACAGAGTAGGCTGTCATTTGCGCGATTTCGTCTTCCGAGGCGTTCGGATACTGATTGCGGATCTCGGCAGCTGTAGCTTCGAAGTGAGAGCCGGTCTCGAGCAGCGTTTTGTAGAAGTCCGGAAACAGCTCACGCGCGGTTTGGTTGGCATACAGGAGTTGCATCTTCGGCCCGTACATGGCGAAGCCGTTTTCCAGGGTATCGAGGGTCGCCTCGATCTCTTCGTGCGAAAGATTCTTCAAGTAGGACAACCAAGCACCTCTATGCCGCAGAGGTTGTTTTCTCTCAAAATCGTAAGCAAATACTGAAGACTAGGATCACGTTGACTGTAGTGGTCGCTTCGATGTCACCAGAATCGCGTAGAGACAGAGTGCTGTCATCGCCACTGCTGAGACAATCAACGGGAGATTGTGGTTGCCCATATAGAGGGTCGCCCCGAGCAGGGGACCGATGATGAACCCGCCCGGCGGCGCGGCTGAGAGCAGCGCGGCAGCAGAGCCCTGTTCATGACGCTCTACCGATAATGAGCCCAGCGCATTGGCAGACGGGACGGCAAGGGCCGAGCCACAGCCAACGACCAGAAAGAAGAGGCACATCACCCAGAACGGGCCCGCCATGTCCGCGCCAAGATAACCAAGGGCGACGAGGCCGAGCCCGATCGGGAGCATCCGGCGTGGGTCCGGCTTGTAGCGCGCAATAATGCCGAACTGGACGGCGATCATGCCAAAGGCGAGACAGGCGAAGGCTGTCCCGGTCGCCTGCACGCTGGCCGCTTTTTCCAGGTCATAGCGGTCTTCGATCAGCCAGCCGAGAGTCTGCTGCACAACGCCAACCGCCGCGAAGTATGAAAACAGGAAAAGGAGATGGGGCAGCACACGCGGGTCTCGCATGCGCAGGGGAGACGGGCGTCTGGAGTCGTGCCCACCAACGCTTTTCGGGAGCGCGAAGCCGATGACAACCGCGCAGACCGCGCAGAACAGGATGGAGCCCCAGAGCGGGGCGAGCGCGCCAAACGGGGCAAGCGCCGCAGCCCCGGCTGGGCCGATAATCGAGCCGAAGCTCATCGCTGCGCCGAGCAGTCCGAGGCCCGCCGCGCGTGTCTTCGGTGTGGTGGCATCGGTCATCGTTGCGAAAGATGCCGGCTGGAGACCCGGCGACAGGATGCCGAAGAAGACCCGAAGGAAGGCCAGAAGCAGGAACGTCGATACACCTGTGACCACGCCGGCAAGGGCTGCCTGCAGGCCGAAGAGGAAGGCCATGTTGGTCCCGGCCATGGCAAACAGCGAGAAGACCATGACGCGCTTGCGGCCATAGCGGTCTGCCAGACGTCCCCAGACCGGAATGCTGATCGTGTAGAGGATGGTCGAGAGCGTCAGGATGCCGGCGACGGCGATCTCTGTCAGGCCGGCGGCCCGTGCCAGCGGGGCCACGACGACGAAGTTGATCGTCATGCCCGCGCCCATGGCGACGCTGCCAAGGGCAACGGCGGCCTGCTGAAACCCCGTCAGGGGGCGCAGCGGGGTTTCGATCTCGGGAGCGGTATCGTCCATTAATGGACGGTAGAGGTAGCCGCCGATGGCGGCAATTCTAGAAAGGCACGGGCGACGCGACGTCAATCTGCAGGCCGGTTGCCGGATGAATGAAGCAGAGCCGGCTGGCATGAAGCAGAAGGCGGTTTGACGCGCTCCGACTCTCGACGCCGCCATAGAGCGTGTCGCCAAGGATCGGATGTCCGATGGTGAAGAGATGAACCCGAAGCTGGTGGGTGCGGCCCGTTGACGGGAAGAGCTTGAGCCGGGTGCGATCCGTGCCGCGTTCCACGACCTCCCATCTTGTTCGGGCAGGCTTGCCTCTGGCGTCGGCCTTTTGCATGGGCCGGTTTGGCCAGTCAGCCGAGAGCGGCAGGTCAATCACACCTTCATCATCGACCGGCCTGCCGTGCACACAGGCGACATAGGATTTGCCCACGCTGCGGGCCTCAAACAGCTTTGACAGCTCGCGTTGCGCATCCGGGCCGCGCGCAAACAGGACGAGACCGGAGGTTTCCATATCCAGCCTGTGGACGGTGAGGGCGTCGGCGTGTGTGCGGCGCACGCGGGCTTCGAGGCAGTCGGCCTTGTCCGGCCCGCGCCCCGGAACACTGAGCAGGCCGTTCGGCTTTTCGACGATGATGAGATGGTTGTCGGCGTGGTGGACCACCGGCGGTGTATCGGGCGGCGGGGCGTAAGGGGTGCGGGTGACAGGCATGAGTGGCGCGTCACTACTATGCTGAGATGGCCGCGTCAGCCTCGAATGGCTCTCCCGCGAGACGTCCTTGAGCGCCGTTAATTGTGAAGCGGAGATCGGCGAAAGCAGAACCTGCCTGGGCATTCAACTCAACCGGACTTGCGAGTCCTGCCCACATCGCGCTAGGCGTGTCGCCATTGCATTAAGGAGCCTCCATGCGCGCCCTTCTCGACGTCGTGCTTATCGCCCTCAATCTCGCGGTCTGGATCATCATCGCGCAGGCGATCATATCCTGGCTGGTGGCCTTCAATGTGCTGGATACGCGCAATCGGTTTGTCGCGCAGATCTGGCAGGGGCTGTATCAGATCACCGAGCCGGTGCTGCGCCCGATCCGGAATGTGCTGCCCCGATCCAGCATAGATTTCTCGCCCATCGTGCTGATCCTGATCATCTACTTCCTGCAGAGTGTAATCGTCCGCTACATTTATCCGAACGTGTTCTGATCATGACGGCGCAGCGCATAGACGGCAAAGCTGTTGCAGAAGATGTCAGGACACGCGTTGCCGAAGCGGTGACAAAGCTGCCGGGGCAACCGACGCTTGCTGTTGTTATTGTCGGCGATGATCCGGCGAGTCAGATCTATGTTCGCAACAAGGGACGCCAGACCGAGGCCATCGGTATGCGCTCGATCACGCAACGGCTGCCTGAGGACGCGACTCAGTTCGAGGTCGAGAACCTGATCGCGGACCTGAATGCCGATGGCCAGGTCGACGGGATTCTTCTGCAATTGCCGCTGCCGAAGGGGCTCGACGAGGCCGCTGCCATTGCGCGGATCGACCCAGCCAAGGATGTCGATGGCCTCACTGAAATGAGCGCTGGCAGGTTAGTGCTCGGCAAGCCGGGCCTGCGGCCCTGCACGCCAACAGGCTGTGTGATCCTCGCCAAACGCGCGCTCGGCGATGACTTGTCCGGCAAGCATGTCGTTGTGATCGGCCGGTCGATACTTGTCGGAAAGCCGACAGCGCTTCTGTTCCTGGCAGAGAATTGCACGATGACCATCGCCCATTCGCGTACGGTAGACCTTCCGGCACTGTGCCGGACAGCGGATATTCTCGTGCCGGCTGTTGGGCGGGCTGGCATGATCACGGGCGACTGGGTGAAGCCTGGGGCCACGGTGAT
>JBCBTR010000047.1:0-13018 GCA_039818545.1 Pseudomonadota bacterium | reverse complement strand
GCGCAGGGCGCATTTCTTCCGGATTTCGTCCAAGAGCGGCCAGCATTTTTGCGATCAGAGGCGATTTGCTCCCCTTGGCGGCAAGCCGGCCAATGGACCGTACACGGGCAATCTCCACGCCCTCAACGCACATCCGGTGTTCGAAACACGTGTAGCGTTCGTCCCATCCGAGAAGCCGCGTTTCGACGATGAGCGGCCCTTTGCCGGGCACTGGTGCAAGCACTTCGACTTCACGCGCGGCCAGCAGTGGGGCCCAGCCTTTTTTCCGAACCACGGACAAAACACCTGACCGCGCCAGAAAATGAACAACGCCAAGATCGGCAAAGGAGCTGTAGCGGGCCTGCTTGAGGCCCTGCCCCGACAGGTCGCTTCGTCCAAGCCGGAAGGTCAGCCTCGCAGCCTCTTCAAGGGTTATCCGCTGCTTGGCGAATGCAGCCCTTAGCAGGACCAGAACAAGACGGAGAAACAGATCCATACGCGGCCCGGTGACTCAACACATACTGCAGATCTTGTGACGCAGCCCGAATAAACGGTAAGCCCCGCAAGTCATAATTGCTACCGAACGGCAAGGTCCGGCTCAAAAATATTTCTTCTTCAAAGCGCCGGCCGGGTTAAGCCGCCCTAAAGATCGGCATGCGAAGGCCCCATTGATTCACTCCGCCACAAGGCGCAGCCTGCACGGACCAGAAGCGAGCGAAAGACATGACGAACATCACCCACCATCGCGGCGACCTTCCCGCCGATGTTGACCTTGGCCGCGTGGTCGCCGTCGACACCGAGGCGATGGGCCTCAACCCGGTCCGCGATGCCTTGTGCGTGGTCCAGCTGTCATCAGGCGACGGCACCGCGCACGTGGTCCAGCTTGAGCGCGGCTATGACTGTCCGAACCTGAAAAAACTGCTGAGCGACGGCTCCGTCCTGAAGCTGTTTCACTTTGCCCGGTTCGATGTCGCCATGATCAAGAAGTGGATGGGGGTCGATTGCGCGCCGATCTGGTGCACCAAGATCGCCTCCAAACTTGCACGGACGTATACCGATGCTCACGGGCTCAAACACGTGGTCAAAGAGATTGCCGGCGTGGATCTGTCCAAGGCACAACAAAGCTCGGACTGGGGCGCAGAGACGTTGAGCGAGGCCCAGCTGGCCTATGCGGCCTCCGATGTGCTGTATCTTCATGCCGTGAAAGAGGGGCTTGAAGCCATGCTCGCGCGGGAGGGACGGACCGCCCTCGCCCAGTCCTGCTTCGACTTTTTACCGGTCCGTGCCGCGCTCGACCTTGAAGGTTGGGAAGCAACCGACATCTTTGCTCATAGCTGACAGGCCCTCAGCCACGGAATGACCGCTTTCAGAACAAGGTTGTGAAGCGTAAGGTACTTTTTAGATACTCACTCGGCGATTCATGCACGCTTTGACCGACAAACCGCACGCCCGCGATCTTTGGGTTCCGCGCCGACAGCTGACCCTCGAGCAGGCGCGGCACCGGTCGAGTATTGTCGGCATTTTGCGTCTCGCATTCACCGCCGCAGCGGCGATCTCGATCGGCCTGCTCGTCGGCCAGCTGGCCGCCAGTTCGCTGTCCCGATCGGTCGGACCTGCCGAAACCTACCGGGCCGACGAAGTCGTCACCATGATCAATCCGCGGTTCACAGGCCGGGACCAGTCCGGCGAGGCGTTCGTGATTACAGCCGACAGTGCCCAACGCTGGCGCTCGAATGAGTCACTGGTGGATCTTGTGAACCCAACCCTGATTGACGAATTCGGCGGTCAGGTCAGCGCACCCGGCGGGCTCTATGATCAGGACAGCCAGACGCTGGAACTCTATGAAGACGTGCGCGTGAAAGACGCCGCCGGCTATGAGTTCACGACCACCAATGCCCGTGTCTTCGTTCGCGAGGGCCGCATTGAAGGTCTGGAGCCCCTGTCAGGCACCGGGCCACTTGGCGACGTGCGCTCCGATACGTATGAAATCAGCGAAGACGGCGATGTGATCCGCCTGCAGGGCAACGTTCAGATGACGTTCGAACCGAGCGATGATCCTGAACCGGCGACCGAAGACACGCCTGAAGACCAGGCAGGCACAGAGATCGTAGAGGAAGAAGGCAATGGTTAGATTCTCGAGCGCGGCGGCGGCGCTGACGATATTGGCCAGCCCGGCCATGGCGCAGCTTGCGTCCGAAGGCGGCCCCATACAGGTCAGCTCGGACAATAGCGAAGTGCGCGAACGCCAGCGTCAGGTCGTGGTCTCCGGCAATGTGGACATCGTTCAGGGCGAGGCCCGCCTGCGCGCTGACAGGGTCACACTTTATTATGCGAGCAATGGCGGCGGCGACCGGTCAGCCGGAATTGGCGGTGGCTTTGGCGACATCACCAGCATGACCGCCGAAGGCGAAGTGTTCTACGTCACGCCCGATCTCAAGGCCCGCGGCGACAAGGGCATCTATGAAGCCGCGGACGAGACCATCGTCATGACCGGCGAGGTGATCCTCTCTCGAGGCGAAGACATCGCCCGGGGGTGTGAACTCAACCTCGATATCGCTGCCGGCCGATCCACGCTGACGGGCTGCAATGGCCGCGTTCAGATGGTGATTATCCCGACTGGCGATGAAACGGGTGGCGACGAAGGTTGAATTCGACAGGCTCAGGTAAGCTGATTTTAAGCGCGTTGCGCTATAGCTGCGTATCGCCGAGGGAGCTAACCCAGAATGACCGACAAGGCTGAAGGCCTGACCGTTACCTCACTTGCCAAATCTTTCGGCAAGCGTCAGGTCGTGCGCGACGTTTCAGTGTCGCTGCGCCGCGGCGAAGTCGTGGGCCTGCTTGGGCCGAACGGTGCCGGCAAGACCACCTGTTTCTACATGATCATGGGCCTGATCGCCGCCGATTCCGGCACCATCTCGATCGATGGCGAAGACGTCACCGCCCTGCCCATGTACCAGCGCGCCCGCCTTGGCGTTGGCTACCTGCCGCAGGAAGCCTCGATCTTCCGCGGCATGTCCGTCGAAGAAAATATCATGGCCGTCGTCGAACTGGTTGAGAAGGAACGCTCGGCCCGCATGTCGCAGGTTGATGCCCTGCTCGCAGAACTTCACATCGAACACCTGCGCAGCCAGCCAGCCACAGCGCTTTCAGGCGGTGAACGCCGCCGGGTCGAAATCGCCCGTGCCCTCGCCTCGCGCCCCTCTTTCATGCTGCTGGACGAGCCGTTTACCGGCATCGATCCACTGGCCATCTCAGACATTTCCGACCTTGTTCGCTACCTGAAGCAACGCGGCCTTGGTGTTCTCATCACAGACCACCAGGTTCGCGAGACCCTTCAGATCGTGGATCGTGCCTACATCATCCATGATGGCGGCGTGTTGTTCGAAGGCGCGCCCGATGACGTGCTGAAAAGCGAGGATGTTCGCCGAGTGTATCTCGGAGAAAGGTTCGCAGCGTAGCGTAATGGCCATCAATCAACGTCTCGACATGCGCCAGGGCCAGTCCCTGGTAATGACCCCGCAACTCCAGCAGGCAATCAAGCTGCTGCAGCTCTCGAACATGGAACTCGCCGAGTTCGTCGAGACCGAGATCGAGCGTAACCCGCTGCTCGTGCGCGGTGAGCGCGACGATGATGATTCCCCTGAAAGCGACTCCAAATCCGATGGTCGCGAAGAACTGGCACTCGACGGGGCATCCGGCGATGGCGGCGCGGAAGCCGCGCTTGATGCTCCCAAGGAAGATGCCTACGAGGCCGACACGCCGTCTGACATGCCTGCTGCGGCGTCCGGCCCCTCGGCCACGACCGACTGGTCGAAAGCGTCCGATGGCAAATCCATGGGCGAAGACTTCGACATGGATGGCACGCTGACCCGCGAAACCTCCCTCAACGATCACCTGCACGAACAATTGACCATGACGGCGCTGACGCCTGCTGATCGCTTGATCGCCGCGCGCCTGATCGATGAAACCGACGAGGCCGGCTATTGCCGCGCTGACATCGAGGAGACCGCCTCCGTCCTTGGGGCCGAGGTCGAGGACGTCGAAGCTGTGCTTGAGCTCTGTCAGGGTTTTGATCCGACCGGCGTCATGGCGCGATCCATCCCTGAATGCATGGCGCTTCAGCTGGCCGAGCGCGACCGGCTCGACCCGGCCATGCAAGCGCTGCTCGACAATCTGGATCTCGCCGCCAAGCACGACATCAAGGGCCTGATGGCCGCCTGCGGCGTCGACAAGACCGACGTAATGGACATGCTGGAAGAGCTGCGCTCGCTGACCCCGCGCCCCGGTGCCGGATTTGTCGGTGAAGCGACGATTGCGGTCGCACCGGATGTCTATGTTCGTGAGATGCCGAACGGCATGTTCGCGGTAGAACTCAATTCGGACACCCTGCCCCGCGTGCTGATGGACAAGGCTTACTATGCCGAAGTCAGCGCGCTGCCGATGCGCGACACCGAGAAAGAGTTCATCTCCGAGTGCGCATCCAATGCCTCCTGGCTGATCAAGTCGCTCGACCAGCGCGCCCGGACCATTCTGAAAGTGGCGAGCGAAATCGTGCGCCAGCAGGATGCGTTCTTCGCCCACGGCGTTGCGCACCTGCGTCCACTGAACCTGAAACAGGTCGCCGACGTGATCGAGATGCACGAGTCGACGGTCAGCCGCGTCACATCCAACAAGTACATGTCGACCCCGCGCGGACTGTTCGAGCTGAAGTACTTCTTCTCGGCCGCCATTCCGTCCACAGGCGGCGGCGAAGCCCACTCGGCAGAAGCGGTGCGTCACCGCATCAAGACGCTGATTGACGATGAGACCGCCGATAATGTCCTGTCCGATGATCAGATTGTGGAATTGCTGACGGAATTCGGCATCGAGATCGCCCGGCGCACCGTCGCGAAGTATCGCGAGAGCCTGCACATTCCATCCTCTGTCCAGCGTCGTCGCCTGCTCAAACAGTCTGCCTGACTGTCCGGCTAAGGTTGACGGCTTACGGCGTCAGCGTTACGCGGCCCCTCGATTTATCTGAGACAATGGTCCATACTCTTCGGACCAAAACGGAGCTGTCCGTGCAAATCAACATTGCTGGTAAACAAATGGAGCTTGGCGACGCCCTGCAGGAGCGGATTGCCAGCGGGCTCGAAGCTGCCGTGTCGAAGTATTTCGACCGGACAGGCGAAGCAAACGTCACAGTGACACGCGAAGGCCACCTTACAGAGGTGGACTGCAATGTTCATCTTCCTTCGGGAATCATCCTGCAATCCACCGGCAAGGGCGATGACAGCTATGCTGCGCTCGAGCAGGCGCTGGAGAAAATGGAAAAACGGGTGAGGCGCTACAAGCGGCGCCTGAAAGACCACCACAAGCCGGGACGCACGCCTCTGCCTGCCGAACCGGCGACAGCCTTCATCCTTCGATCCAATGAGGAGCCAGACGGCGGCGAAGACGACACACATACAAATGGCGCAGACACAACGCCCCTCACCGTTGCGGAGACGAAAGCCGTTATCCGCACGATGACGGTGTCGGAGGCAGTCATGCAGCTGGAGCTCGGCGATGCGCCGGCGCTCATGTTCCGAAACGCCGCTCATGGCGGTCACAATATGGTATATCGCCGCCCTGACGGGCATATCGGCTGGGTCGATCCGTCCGGTACGGTGCAAGCGTAAGCGAAAGACAAATGGCTACAGATTTAACCAGCCTTCTTGAAGGCGGCGTCCTCCTTCCTGTTTCCGATGCATCGAGTCGCAAACAGATCATCACCCAGCTCAGCGAAGCCCTGGCCGACAAGGCCGGCCTCGACGCGCGCGATATTCAGGATGCGGTCATGGAACGTGAGCGCCTTGGATCGACCGGCGTTGGCGAAGGCGTCGCGATCCCCCATGCGCGCCTCGACGGACTGGACACGCCGATTGGCGGCTTTGCACGCCTATCCAGGGCCGTCGACTTCGAAGCGATTGATGACCGCCCCTGCGATCTCGTTTTCATGCTGCTGGCCCCGCTGTCGGCCGGCGCAGACCATTTGCGCGCGCTGGCGCAGGTCAGCCGGGCCTTTCGTCAGGCCAGCGTTCGGGAAGCCCTGCGCAAGGCCGACACAAAGGACGGCATTCGCGCCATTCTTTGTCGCTCGGACGCCAGCAACGCCGCCTGACACATCAGGCCGCCCGGCCGGCTAGTGAACACTATATGGCTTGAAGGAGTGTGCCCGGGCAGCTTCGAAAGCCGCCTCGCGGCCCTCGACGATCGCAAGCGGCTGACCTTCCGGTCCGTAGACGGCGAAGAGATCATCCGGATCATCGACCTGCTCGAGCATGTTGGGCGCGACCATCTCGGCCACGTCCTCGCTTTCGAGGCGTTTGATGTAGACAAGATTCTCTGCGGCAAAAGCGGCAGTCTTGGTATCGATTGCATTCACAGGCATGGCAAACCCTCCTTCCAGACAGGACCATGACGCTTTGCTTGCTGGGACCCCGCAGTCGGCAGCCCCGTCCGTGCAAGCTCGGCGTTGATAGGAATCTGGGGGGGCGCCAAGGCCGCTTCAAGCCCTAACGGCGCCGGAAAGCGGGCGGCGGATCACAGCTTCGAGAGCCTTATCCAGCCTGCACAGCGTCTGAATTTGAGTGACGGGATCGAATTTTTCAGCGGTGCTGAAACAGCCCTGAGCGCGCTTCATGTGAGCGGCAAAGCCGCGATACGGAAGCATGTGGAAGAAGCCCCTGCCGGGGCATTCAAAACCTATTTTTGATCCCCCGGATCAAAAATTTTGGCGAAGCCAAACCGGTTTTGAATGGTGGAGCCAGACGGAATCGAACCGACGACCTCTTGCATGCCATGCAAGCGCTCTCCCAACTGAGCTATGGCCCCTGACCGGGAGGCGAGGGATAAGACGCCCCCGCCGGGCGATCAAGCCTTATTTGTCATCCTTGGCATCGTCAGCCGGAGCGGCGTCGCCGTCGGCGTCATCGTCAACGTCCAGATCGACGTCGAGATCATCGTCGCCAAGGTCGAACGTCTCGTCCTCATCATCGTCGAGGGTCTCTTCGTCGTCATCGACCCCCTCTTCGGTGAAGCCAGCCGGAACAGCGGCCGGGCTGGTATCGTCATCGTCGGCGTCGTCGCTTTCGAGAACGACCGCAGCGTCGTCGCCATCCAACTCTACGGTTTCGACACCGTCTTCATCTTCTTCTTCGTCTTCGTCAGCCGTGCCCTTGGCCTTTTCGTCTTCATCCTCGATGTCTTCTTCATCATCGTCGTCGCTGACAACCGCCTTCTTGGCTTCGCGTTCTTTGACTTTCGCCTTGGTGGAGGCTGCGACATCGTCGCCCGGATCAAAGGCGGTTTCGCACTTCGGACATACAGCTGGGCGACGCGTCAAATCGTAGAATTTGGCCTCGCAGTTTGGGCAGACCTGCTTTTCGCCGAGATCAGTCTTGGCCACGGGAGCCTCCGTTCTGTTCTATCGCAAGATTGGGCGCGCGCTTGCCATGAACGCCGGGCCCTGTCAAAGCGCTTCACTGTTTTTCTTAACGAGGCAAACCCGGCGTGACCTGGACTTCCTATCCGGTTCCCATGATCCGCGGCGCTGTACGTACGCCGGGAGACAAGTCGTGCTCGCACAGGGCGCTGATCTTTGCAGCCCTTGCGCATGGGCCATCCCGCATTTCAGGCCTGCTGGAGGGCGAGGATGTTTTGCGCACCGCCGACGCCGTGCAGGCGCTGGGCGCTGACGTTGAACATCTCGGCCCCGGTGAGTGGCGTGTGACCGGCGCGGGGCGATTTCTCTCGCCCAATGCCCCGCTCGATTTCGGCAATTCCGGCACGGGCTCGCGGCTGATGATGGGCGCGATGGCAGGCTTTGGGCTGCGCGCGGAACTGACAGGCGACGAAAGCCTGCAGGCCCGGCCAATGGGCCGGATTCTCGATCCGCTGAAATCCATGGGCGCGTCAGCGGAGAATGATGACGGCGGCCGGCTACCGCTGACATTCGTCGGCTCGGATACGCTTCAGGCCATCGATTACGCCCTGCCGATGGCGTCGGCGCAGGTGAAATCGGCGATCCTGCTGGCAGCCCTGAACGCCAAGGGCGAGACAGTTGTCAGAGAGCCGCGCGCCACACGCGATCACACTGAGCGCATGCTGCGCGGCTTCGGCGCAAATGTGGATGTGAAACGCACCTCTGACGGCGGACGCGAGATCCGCCTGCGCGGCGGGCAAAGCCTTACCGCCATGGATGCTGCCATTCCGGGCGACCCCTCCTCTGCCGCGTTTCTCGCAGCGGCGGCGCTGATCAGCCCGGATGGCGAGGCGCTGATCGAGAATGTTATGTCCAATGAGACCCGCGACGGATTCTTTCAGGTGCTCGGCCTCGGCTCCATGGGCGGGCATGTCGGGGCAGAGGAAGCAGGCGAAGCGGCCGGCGAGCGCATCGTGTCCATGACGGCCGCCTCCGCCGCGCTGAAAGGCGTCTCGGTGCCGGAGCGGCTGGTGCCGTCCATGATCGATGAGTTTCCAATCCTTGGCGTGGTGGCCGCCTTTGCGATGGGTGAGACCGTGGTGAGCGGCGCTGAAGAGCTTCGCGTGAAGGAGAGCGACCGGATCGGCGCTGTGGTGGCCATGCTGCAGGCCAATGGCGTGGACGCCGAAGAGCGCCCGGACGGCTTCGTCGTGCAGGGCTGCGGCGGCCCTCCTCCCGGCGGCGGCCTTGTTGAAGCGCGCCACGATCACCGCATCGCCATGAGCGCGCTTGTCATGGGCACGGCTTCAAAAGAGCCCGTCCGTGTCGACGACATCTCCATGATCGCGACGAGCTATCCGGGCTTCCTTGACGATATGCGCGCGCTTGGCGCGGACATCCGAGACGACTGACACGCCCATTCCAACAGATACCGATCCGGGGTCGCCTGACGACACGCCAGAGCCAGCGCCAGCCGGCTCAGGCCGCGCACGCTATCTGTCGAACCCTCAGCTCTACCTGTTCGCGCTCGCCAGCGCGGCGGTGACAGCCAACGCTTACTACATCCATCCTATCATCTCGCGGGTCGCCGAAGACTTCGGTGTAAGTGACGCGATGATCGGTGCCGTGCCCGCCTTCAACCAGATCGCGCTGGCCCTTGGCATCCTTCTGCTGCTTCCGCTGGGCGATCGATTCAGCAATCGACGGCTCATCTCGATCTTTGTCGCGGGGCAGTTCGTGTCGCTGGTCGTGATGGCACTGGCGCAGGGGTTCGTCCTGTTCGTTGCCGGCTCCACCCTGCTCGGCTTCTTCACCATCGCGCCCTACCTGTTGCCGGCCTATGTCTCCAAGCGCGTGGATAGCGCGCGGCTCGGCCACGCCACAGCACTGCTGACCACCGGCATCATTGCCGGCATCCTGCTGGCCCGGGCCGGGGCCGGCGTTGTAGGGGAATATCTGGGCTGGCGGGATGTCTACTATATCGCCGCCGCCGTGATGCTGGCCGTGACCTTCCTGCTGCCGCTGGTCATGGACGAACGCGACCGGGACGAAGTGCCGAAGGATCAGGGCAGCTACTTCAAGCTCATTGCCTCGCTCGGACCCCTCATTCGCCAGTATCCGGAAATCCTGCTGACCGGTGCAATACAGGCGCTCAGTTTCGGCATCTTCCTGTCGGTCTGGATGGGACTTGGGCTTTACCTGACCAGCCCTGAGATGGGCTATGGCGTCGACGTGGTCGGCTATCTGGCCATCCTTGCCATCGTGAACCTGCTCAGCACCACGCCGCTTGGCAAATGGGCGGACAGGGTCGGCCCGCGCCGGGCCCGTCTTGCCATGGCCTCGTTCCAGCTGGCGGGCGTGGGCCTGCTGCTCGTCTTCGGACACAGCCTCTGGCTGCTGATCATTCCACTCACTATCATGAATATCTGCGGCCCCGTCGTGGACGTCACCAACCGCATGACCTTCCTCAGCAAGGCCGCAGATGTCCGCACGCGTCTCATGACAGTCTACATCGTCATGATGTTCACGGGCGGCGGCATAGCGAGCTGGGCCGGGACGGCCGCTTATGACTTTGCTGGCTGGACCGGCAATGCCGTGCTGGCCATGAGCCTCTCCGCCCTTGTTTTCGCACTTGCCCTGTGGAGCGCGCGCCGGGATGCTCAAAAGGCCCGCCGCGCTTGACAAGATCGCGCGCGTGGCTCACCCGGCCCGCCATGATTATCGCTATCGACGGCACACTCGCTTCGGGCAAAGGCACCATCGCGCGCGCGCTTGCGGCCCGTTACGGCCTGCCGCACATGGACACTGGGCGCCTCTACCGCGCGACCGGCGTGGCCGCGCTGAAAGCCGGTGCCGATTTCGAAGACAGCGCCGCGCTCGCCGAGATCGCCCGCACGCTGGACCTCAATGATTTTGAGGAAGCCGAGCTTCGCACCTCCGAAGCCGGACAGGCCGCATCCAAAGTGGCCGCCGTTCCGGACGTTCGCGCGGCCCTGCTCGACCTTCAGCGCGCCTTTGCACGCCAGAGCGGCGGAGCCATTCTTGATGGCCGGGACATTGGCACGGTGATCTGCCCGGATGCCGACGTGAAACTCTGGGTGGATGCCAACGTCGAAGCCCGGGCACGCCGCCGGCATGCCGAACTTGTCGCCAAGGGCGAGACAATCACGCTGGATGAGATGATCGACCAGCTCAAAACCCGGGACGCCCGCGACCGCAATCGCGAAGACGCCCCGATGCAGGCCGCAACCGATGCGCACTTGATCGACACCTCTGATCTGACTATAGACGCCGCTGTGGAATACGCCCGGGCCGCCGTTGAGGCAGCCCTCGCAGAGAAACACGCCGCCTCTAGGCCTGAAACACAGGCCTAAAACCAAAGGGCGGCCCCACGCCGGAACCCGATCTCTCCCCTGACCTGTCAGGGGCGCTGCGCATTCGCGCGGGCGCGTCTCGCGCTCCGGCACCCCCCAATTGGAGCCCTAATGACTGAATCTATGAACCCCAGCACTGAAGACTTTGCCTCGATGTTCGAGGACAGCGCAGCCGCGGCCGCGATGACCGAAGGCAAAGTCGTTCCCGCCACCGTCCTGTCGGTGGAAAACGACGCCATCATCGTTGATGTCGGCCTGAAGACCGAAGGCCGCATCCCGTTGAAGGAATTCATCATTGATGAAAAGCAGCCCGAGCCCGGCGAAATCGTCGAGGTCTATCTCGACCGCATCGAGAACGCGCTCGGCGAGGCGGTTCTGTCGCGCGACAAGGCCCGCCGCGAGGAGAGCTGGATCAAGCTGGAAGATGCGTTCAATCAGGACGAGCCAGTCAAGGGCGCGATTGTCAGCCGGGTCAAAGGCGGCTTCACCGTCGACCTTGGCGGCGTCAACGCCTTCCTCCCCGGTTCACAGGTCGACATTCGCCCAGTTCGCGATGTCGGCCCGCTCATGGGTGAGCTTCAGCCATTCGCCATCCTGAAAATGGACCGGCCGCGCGGCAACGTTGTCGTCTCCCGCCGCGCCATTCTCGAAGAGAGCCGCGCCGAACAGCGTGCAGAGATTGTCGGCGAAATGGCCGAAGGCGATGTCCGCGAAGGCGTCGTCAAGAACATCACCGATTATGGTGCGTTCGTGGACCTTGGCGGCATCGACGGCCTGCTTCACGTCACCGATATGAGCTGGAAACGGGTCAACCACCCAAGCCAGGTCGTTAATGTTGGCGAGACGGTCAAAGTCCAGATCATCAAGATCAACCCGGACACCCAGCGTATCTCGCTCGGCATGAAACAGCTTGGCTCCGATCCATGGGACGGCGTGGAAGCCAAGTACCCGATCGGCGTGCGCCTCGAAGGCCAGATCACCAACATCACCGATTATGGTGCATTCGTTGAACTGGAAGATGGCGTTGAAGGCCTGATCCACGTTTCCGAAATGAGCTGGACCAAGAAGAATGTTCATCCCGGCAAGATCGTTTCCACCTCGCAGACTGTGGACGTGGAAGTGCTGGACGTGGACGCCGAGAAGCGCCGCATCTCGCTCGGCCTCAAACAGACTCAGGACAATCCATGGACGGCGTTCATGGCTGACAGCCCGATCGGCTCCGAAGTCGAAGGCGAAGTCCGCGGGATCACCGAGTTCGGTCTCTTCGTTGGCATCGGCCCGGATCTGGACGGCATGGTCCACATCAACGACATCGCCTGGGACGCTTCCGGCGAAGAAGCCATTCAGCGGTTCAACAAGGGCGATATCGTCCGCGCGAAAGTGCTCGACGTCGATGTCGACAAGGAACGCATCTCGCTCGGCATGAAGCAGCTTGATGGCGACCCGATGGGCGACGGCGCAGTCCGCCGCGGCACGATTGTGACCTGTACGGTCACCGAGATCGCCTCTGGCGGTATCGAGGTCGAGTTTGGCGATCCGGCGATGAAAGCCTTCATCCGTCGCTCCGATCTGTCCCGCGACCGCAGCGACCAGCGCCCCGAGCGTTTCGCTGTCGGCGACAAGGTGGATGCCAAGGTCACGCAGGCGGACAAATCCGCCCGCCGCATCAGCCTGTCGATCAAGGCTCTGGAAATCGCCGAAGAGCAGGAAGCTGTTCAGCAGTATGGCTCCGCAGACAGCGGCGCATCGCTCGGCGACATTCTCGGTGCAGCGCTTGGAGGCCAGTCCGGTGGCGAAGCCAAAGCGACCAGCGAGACGGTCGAGCCCACCCCGGAAGCTGTGGATGACATTCCCGTTGCAGAGGCTGAAGACGCCCCTGCTCCGGCTGCCGCAGCAGACGACGCGCCCGCCGGCGATGACGACCTCAAGCGTCTGGACGGCGTCGGCCCCGCAGCTGAGAAGAAGCTGCACGCTGCTGGCCTGACCAGCTTTGCTCAGGTTGCAGCGCTCTCAGCAGACGAGATCGCCAAAATCGAGGAAGAGCAGGGTCTGTCCGGCAAGTTCGAAAAGGGCGGCTGGATTGAGCAGGCGAAAACGCTTGCCAGCGAAGGTTGATTACCGACCTTTTCGAACTTGCCGGACAGACCCTGCTCTTCCTCGATTTTGGCGATCTCGTCTGCTGAGAGCGCTGCAACCTGAGCAAAGCTGGTCAGGCCAGCAG
>JBCBTR010000046.1:0-13046 GCA_039818545.1 Pseudomonadota bacterium | reverse complement strand
TGAGCCTGTCGAAGGATTACGGCTGGGAGAGATCGGTCGGCTTGGCCATCCTTCGACAGGCTCAGGATGAGGATGGGGCGTGGTGCGGGTGTTTTCAGATTGTACGGGTGGAGGTCGTTCGAGATGGGCCCTCAGATGAGCTAGCGCTCATTGAGGGTGACGCTTGGGGAGAGGGCCGCCCTGAGGCCAGCGCCGACTCTGATCTCATATGCAACCAGTATTAGACGTGCCGAAATGTTCATGATCAAACTACTCGCGGGGGTAGAATCATGCACGACACGTCTGATGGAGCAGATCGCGGTGATGCTCATGCGGATGACCCTGACACACGCCGACGTGTAACGGCGGCTCTGGACGCTTCCAGAATTGGCGTGTTCGAGTTTGAACCGCAGACAAACAAAGCCTTCTGGGATGATCGGGTTCGTCAATTGTGGGGTATCCCGGATGGCGAGGATATCACCTATGAGACGGTGATCGCGCAGGTGCATCCTGACGACCATGCCTTGCACGATGGGGAAACCGAAAAGGCTCTGGACCCGAATGGTTCGGGCGAAATGGACATGGAGTATCGGGTGATCCCTCGCAATGGAGATCCGATGCGCTGGGTGCGGGCCCGTGCGACCTGCACCTTTGACGGGCAGGTGCCTGTCAGGTTGCTTGGAACGGTTGAAGACATCACCGAGCGGCACATGTTCGAGCAGCGCAACAAAGTGCTGATGAACGAGTTGCAGCACCGGGTTAAGAACACGCTGGCGACCGTGATCTCGATCATCAAGCTTTCAGCAGACGGCCCCAAAAGCATGGATGAGTATATCGACGCTCTTGAGGCCCGGCTTTTGTCGATGTCCCGGGCGCATAGCGTATTGACCCAGAGTGACTGGAGCGCGGTGGATATCAGGGACCTTCTCAGGAAGGAGTTTGATGCTTTTGTCGGACCGGACTCGCAGGCGTTGAAATATAGCGGACCCGGACTTTTGATCCCGGCCCAGCATGTCCAGATCATTTCAATGGCCGTTCACGAGCTGCTGACCAATGCGATGAAGCATGGTGGGTTGAGCGCTGGCGAAGGCCACGTGGAGATTAAGACGCGCCACGACGGTGAGATGGCGTCTTTCATATGGCAGGAGCGCTGCACGTCCACGTTTGCTCCGAACAGCAAGCCCAGCGGCGGCTTTGGCAGTTTCCTGCTGGGGCAAATCCTGAGTGCTGCCCTTGGCGCGGAAGTCGCGCATGAGATCACCTCTCAGGGGGCCTTGTTCAGACTGGAATTCCCGCTGGCTTCGGAGATCGCCGCATGACCGATATGCCGACCATCATGATCCTCGACGACCAACTGCTCGTCGCATTCCAGGCGGCCCGACTGCTTGAAAAGAACGGGTTTCAAATCCTCGGGCCGTTCGGGGATATCGATGCCGCGCTGGCGGGGCTGGAGGCAACTCCGCCGCGCGCGGCGGTTCTCGATATTAATCTGGGCAATGGCATGACGAGTGAGGCGCTGGCGGATGCACTCGTGGAGCGCAATCTGCCCTTCGTATTTTATACTGGATATGGAAGTGCCAACACCTTGCCAGAGCGCTTTAGCCATGTCGCAGTGTTGAGCAAGCCCGTGCGTCCGGAGGAGCTGATATCGGCGGTCAATGCTATGACCGCGACGTCGGAGTAGGCCAACGCGTTGGCGATGTTCCGCCTGACCCGAAAGAAACGAGCACAAGACTTGTCGAATGCGCCCAAACAGCGAGCCCTTGACCAGACGAAGGCGCTTGTCGCGGCCGATTTGGGGAGGCAGAACCGAACCGTAGCAGCGGGGGAGTGAGCCTGAATGAAGAAGTTTGTTCTTTGGGGGATTGGCTTCCTGATCCTTGCGGTCGCCATTCTCTTCTTTTCGTTCCGGGACCGGATCGACCGGGCAAGCACTGTGGCGACGCTCTTCACCGGCGCGGAGCAATACGAGAATTTCAATCGCATGGACGAGATGTTTCCATCCGCGACCCTGCCGCCGGCCACCGTTCCCTTTCAGTTCCCCGATGGCGACCCGATAACCCTTCCGGACAGTTTCGATTATGCTGGCCAGACGATCAGCACAGAGACGTTTCTCGCCGAGACAGATACGAGCGCCTTGCTGGTCCTGAAGGACGGCGCGGTTGTCTATGAGGATTACTGGCTGACGGGCGGACGACAGGAAACATGGCTGTCCATGTCCGTCGCCAAGAGCTTTGTGTCTGCCCTGATGGGCATCGCGGTCAGCGAGGGCCATGTTCAATCGATCGAAGACCCTGTCACCGATTATGCGCCCGAGCTTGCCGGCTCTGCCTATGATGGTGTGCGGATCAAGGATGTTCTCCAGATGTCGTCCGGCGCGCGCTGGAACGAGGACTATAATGATCCGGAGTCCGACATTAATCGCTTTGGCCGGATCTTCGCGATTGGCGGGTCGCTCAATACATTTGCGGCAACCCTCACGCAGGACACCGAGCCGGGGACGTTCAACCGTTACAACTCAACAGACACGCAGGTGCTTGGGCTGGTGCTCGTCAATGCGACGGGCAGCTCCATCACCGACTACATGACCGAAAAGCTCTGGCATCCCATGGGGGCCGAGAATGAGGCGCACTGGCTGCTCGACGGGGATGGTATGGAAATGGCCTTCGGGGGTTTCAATGCGACCGCCCGCGACTATGCCAGGATCGGTGAGCTTTACCGGCAGAATGGCGCGCTCAATGGCCAGCAGATCGTGCCTGCGGACTGGGTGGCGGCCTCGGTGCGCCCCGACGGCCCGCACCTTGAGCCGGGCAAGGACAACCCGGCATCAGACTTCGAGCTTGGCTACGGCTATCAATGGTGGATCCCCGAAGGCGATGACGGCGAGTTCTCGGCCATCGGCGTCTACAATCAGTTTGTGTTTGTGAACCCCGCGCAAGACCTCGTCATCGTTAAGCTGTCCGCGTTCAGCGATTACGGGGTATCGCTGGAGGATAGCAGCTATCGCGAGATCGAGACGATCGAGTTCTTCCGCGCGATTGGGGATGCTGTTCAGTCGCGCTGATCAGGCGGCCTTGCCGGCAAGCCGGTACTCGCTTTTGACGCCGGGCTTGGCGTCCGGCGACTGCACAATGCCGCGCTCGACCAGATGAATCATGTGGCCGAGGACGGAGTGGCAGGCGGCGGGGTGGAGCTTCTTGTCCACGGCCGCGTAGATCGTCTTCACCATTTCCGGGATATCGGTGTCGCCTTCGGCCATCCGGTCGAGGATCGCCGCTTCGCGCGCCTTGCGGTGATCGATATAGGCTTGGATGAAGCCGGTCACGTCTTCGGTGACGGGCGAGCCATGGGTCGGGTAGATCGTGCCGAAGCCGCGATCGCGGACCTTGGCCAGGCTGTTCATATAGTCGCCCATATCGCCGTCCGGCGGGGAGATGACCGTGGTGGACCAGCCCATGATGTGATCGCCGGAGAAGATCGCGTTCTCTTCCTTCAGGGCGTAGCAGACATGGTTTGATGTGTGACCGGGTGTCTCTATGGCTTCCAGCGTCCAGCCCGGGCCTGCGCACGTCCAGCCATCCTCGACGGTGACATCGGGGCGGAAGGAGAGATCGTCGCCGGCTTCCATGCGGACTTCTGATTCGGTCGGGATGGCCGGGCCTTTTGCGTAGACCTTGCAGCCGGCCCATTCCGCCAGCGGATGAGCGAGGGGAGAGTGGTCCATATGAGAGTGGGTGACGACGACATGGGTCACGGTCTCGCCGTCGAGGGCCTGTTTCAGTGCCTCGAAATGCTCGTCCAGCATCGGGCCGGGATCGATCACAGCAACCTCGCCGCGCCCGACAATGTAGACGCCGGTGCCAGTATAGGTGAACGCACCGGGATTGTTGGCAATCACGCGGCGGATGAGCGGGCTCATCTCGTCAACGCGACCGTATTCGAATTCAATCTCTCGTATGAACGGGATCGCCATGGGAGTGTGTCTGTCCGTTATCGTCGCCGTCTGAGCGACGGCCTAGCGTTTCTTCGGCGCGAACTTGGCCACAAAGGCCCGCGCCATGATCCGGGTCGCCCGCAGCTTGAACCCGAGGTTCAGGGCAATGGGCGGCCCCATGTCTGTCTTGTTCGCGTCGACGATGTAAATCTTCCCCGACGCGCGGTCACGTAATACGTCGATTCCGCCCCAGTCCAGACCGATTTCCCGTGCAAAGGCCGTTATCACGGTGATTTCATCTGGCGTGTAGCAATTGCGAGGCGTGTCGAGCAGGACTTCGGCATTTTCGTTCAGGAAGCGCCGCTCCAGCGGGCGGCGTTTGCGGAAGGAAACGGCCGGCTCGCCGCCAACAATGCAGCAGCGCAGATCCTCGACGAGGCCGCCTTCGATCTCATTGTCGATCAGGCGCTGATAGGTCTTGCCGGGAACCGGGTCGCGCGGGCCTTCGATGATGCGGCCATCATGAGCGGCATTCATCTCTGACTTCTCGACCATCGGGCCTTCATAGGTGCGCGGATCGACGCCGAGTTCGTAGCCCGCCACTTTTGCAAAGGCGGCTTCGACGCGGGACTTGGAGACGTCATCGCACTCGAAATTGACGAGCGTCGCGCCGGGCTTCGTCACGGGCGGGGTGTTGGCTGTCTGCGTGGCATCGTCGAACTGGAAGACGATGTCGGCTTCGGACGGATCGGTGACCAGTTTCGCGCCGGAGACATGGGTGACCGGCCAGATGAAGTACCAGGGACGGGGCTTGTCCGGGTAGAAAGCGATGGTGGGGCGTTTGTGGCCGGTAAGCCGGCGCCAGGTGCGCCAGACCTGCGCGAAGAAGTAGAAGCTGAACCAGGTGAAGAAGTCATTCAGGAGCGCCAGATTGGCAGGCACGCGATGCCCGGTCTTCTTCACCAGAATCGCGCCGTCGTCATATTCGAAATCGGACCACCAAATTCGGTTTGTCATGTCTGTCTCCAAACCGGCCCGTCCGCACCGTGTGATCCTGAATGGGATCGCATTGCTAGTACCGGGCTTTCAACATGGTCTTTGTGGCGCAAATGCAGCACGGCGTCACAGCAGTTCTGCAATGCTGGACAGGTCGTAACCTGCATTGGCGGCGGCCTCGACGATCTCCTGCGACTGGCCCTGTCCGGCATGGACCAGGGCCCAGGCGGTTATCGAGCGTGTCCCGGTGCGGCAATAAGCGAGCACAGGGCTCGGCGCTTCGCTGATTATGGAGCCCATCCGCTCAACGACATCAGGTGTCGGCGCGCCCGAGAAGGGCAGTGCGGCAAAGGACAGGCCGAGGCTTTCGGCTTTGGCGCGAATTCCGCCCATGCGGGGCTGGTCAACGCCGCCTTCGCCGTCCGGGCGATTGGCAACGAGAGTCTTGAACCCCGCCGCCGCAATGGCCTCAACATCGTCTTCGGTGATTTGGGGGGCAACGGCAAAGGCGTCCGTCACCCGTCTGATATCAGCCATGTAGAGCTCTTACTCGTATCTGCGTTCAGGGTGGAAGGTAGACAGCGCCGCGCGCGCTGCCAAGACACTAGAGGATGAGGTAAATGTGATTGCGGCGTGCGCCTACTCGACGCGTTTGACCTTGAAGGCCCGTCCGCCATCGAGCTTCATCTTGAAGCTGCCGAATGCGGCCCGGCGAATCTCGACTGATTCGACGCCTTTCCGGGCGGAGTAGGAGACCCGGTCGCTGTCGAGCTGACGCCAGACCTGGCCATTGTCGAGTGTAATAAAGAGTTTGCCATAACGGGAGCGCTCGATCTCGGCGACGCCGAAGGTGACGCGGTCCAGAACCTCGTCGGGGGTGTTGTCCTGTTCGGCATTATCGCTCCGGCGCGTGAAGGCGGGCAGGGAGGGCAGCGAGAAACCGAATGCCTCGCGCTGGACCTGCTCGACCTCAGTGCGCGAGACGGTTGTGATCTCGCCTGTGTCTTCGGCGGTTTTCAGCCGGCCAACGGCGTCATCATAGCAGGCCAGCCGGTCCGCATCGGTCTCGATGTCAATGCAGGCATAGACGGCGTCGGTCTCTTTCGCAGTCTCGGCCTGCGCGGCCAGAGGTCCGGCGGCAAAGGCCGCGAAAGCGAGGAGGATCAAGGGTCTGGCCATCTGGTTTACTCCACAATTTCTGGTCACTCAGCGGTCTTAGCCGCCGAATTCCTCGCCTGAAAGGCCCCAAACACGGCTTCCGTCGCAGAAAGGAGGGGATTTTGAGGGTTGAATGTCCCGAATTATACCGGTTTTGGGGTGAAGCCTTCCCTCTCACTGCGACGTTTATGACACACATGTGGGCATTTGATGTCAGTATTGTCACAACGCGTTGACGTATCTGTGAACAGGCCAGTAACAGTTGCACAAGTCCTGGAAGTAAGGGGTCCGGGCAAGCCAATCTGGCATTGTAGAAATTATTCGGAGGTTCCACTGTGAACGGGTATAAACTTAAATCCCGCCTACTCGCCTCGTCCGTTATTGCGGGCGCAGCGTTCGGGCTTGCCGGTGCACCAGCACTTGCACAAGACGCGGATGATGACGAAGCACGGCAGTCGGTCGTTCTGGTCACCGGTACGCGCATCCAGCAGCCAGGCATCGAATCTTCCAGCCCGATCACGACGGTCGGCCAGGAAGAGTTTGAACTGAACCAGACGGTTGAGATCGAACGTCTGTTCCGCGATCTGCCAATCACGGTCCCGGGCGACAACCAGAACGTCAACAACGGCACGGCTGGCGCGACCTCCGTCGACCTTCGTGCTCTTGGTGACCAGCGCACGCTCGTCCTCGTCGACGGCAAGCGGATGGTGCCTTTCGACATCGACGGCGAAGTCGATATCTCCGCTATTCCCGTTCTCATGGTTGACCGTGTCGACATCGTGACCGGTGGTGCATCCGCCGTGTACGGTTCCGACGCTATGGCCGGTGCTGTGAACTTCATCCTGCGTGATGATTTCGAGGGTGCCGAGTTCGACGCCAAGTACACAGTCACAGGTGACGGTGACGGCGACACCTACCAGTTGGCCAGCCTCCTGGGCGCAGGCTTTGACGACGATCGCGGCAACGTGACCCTCGGCCTGACCTACACCGAGCGTAAGGGTGTCCTCCTCGGCGATCGCGACTATTCCCGCTTTGGTGTTTCGACGGCAAACGGCCCGAACGAAGGCGGCGCGCCGGCTTCTCCGGACGCAAACTGTGATGCACCTGAAGCAACGCTCGCTTCGACCGGCGTTGGTTCGACGACAGCCATGCCAACCGCGCTCGATCTGCCAGGCGGTACGCTTCAGTTCCGGAATGACGGCACGGTCGGCGATCGTTGCTCGCGCTTCAACTTCAGCCCGTTCAACTATCTGCAAACGCCGCAAGAGCGTTTCGTGATGATGAGCACGGCGCGCTATGAGATCAATGAGAACCTCGAAGCTTATGCTCGTGCAAACTTCTCCGCGATCAACGTGCGTCAGCAAGTTGCGCCTTCTGGTGTGTTCGGCAACGTGTTTGAAATTCCGCTTGCCAACCCGTTCCTTTCGGACGCGGCTCGTCAAGGGATTATCGACAATGTGAACGGATCGCTGGCAGCTGATTTCGGTCTGGCCGATGCAGGCGTGAACGATCTCAACTCCAACGGCGTTTTCGATGTCGGTGACTCTATCGATGTGCCGGTTCGCCGTCGTACACTGGAACTTGGAACACGTTCGACGAATTATGACTCGAACAACTTCCAGATGGTTCTCGGCTTCCGTGGCGATATCGCCGGGGATTGGGAATACGATGTGTCCTACTCCCACGCTGAAGCAGAGCGTGCGAACGTCAATGCTGGTTACACCAACGTCAGCGCGTTCACAGACGCTCTGAACACCGTGAGCGCAGACCAGTGTGAGACACCTGCCGGTGACGTGACCGATGGCTGTGTGCCGATCGATCTGTTCTCCACTGGCTTTGGCTCAATCACGCCTGCCATGGCCGCTGCAAACAGCGCAACGGCGATCGACAAGCGTGAATATGCTCAGGACATCTTCCAGGCGACCGCGTTTGGTTCCATCGATGCCCTGCAATCGCCTTGGGCTGATTCAGCTATCGCGACATCTGTCGGCTTTGAATACCGTCAGGAAGAAGGCTCCACGACGCCGGATGAGTGCTTGAAAGAGCCCCCAACCAGCTGTCTTGGTGGTGCTGGTGGTAACCAGGTTCCGATCGCGTCTTCCTTCGACGTGTACGAATTCTTCGGCGAGGCCTTCGTGCCAATCGCCCAAGGACAGCCATGGGCTGAAGATCTTCAGCTCGAGCTTGGTTTCCGGACTGCCGACTACTCGTCGGTTGGCCAGAACGAAACCTGGAAGATCGGCCTGAACTGGGAGATCGTTGATGGTTTCCGAGCTCGTGTCATGCAGCAGCAAGCTGTTCGGGCACCAAACATCGCCGAGCTTGCCAGCCCGGTTGTGACCGGCCTCTCAGATGCAGATTTCGATCCCTGTTCGAACGGTAACCCAGCCTTCCTGGATGCCGATGGCGATCCTGATGCGACTCTGATTGCAGCAGAACTCGCTGCGAACCCGACGCTTGAATCGACCTGTATCGCAACGGGCGTGCTGCAAAGCCGTATTGGTCTCGTGAACGACATCGTGTCGGGCCAGATCAATACATTCGAAGGTACAGACCCGAACGCTCAGCCTGATGCAGAGGAAGCTAAGACCTTCACGGCCGGCTTCACCTGGCAGACACCAGTGTTCGCCAACATGTCTTCAGGTACGGTCACGTTCGATTACTTCGACATCGAAATCGAAGACTACATCGATGAGTTCCGGGCTCAGGAAGTCCTGGACGGTTGCTATGTCTTCGGTGACCTCGAAGAGTGTGCGAAGGTCAACCGGATTGGCGGAACGACGTCGACTTCAGGTGCCGGTGTTGAGCTCCTCACCACCAACCTCGACTTCATCCGCACGGAAGGTATCGATCTTGGCATCGACACCAACTGGGATCTTGGTGGCAACGGCGAGCTGAGCGTTGGCATCCTGGCATCTTACCTGCTGTCGCAAGAGACTCTTTCTTCTGGGAAACCAGCAAGTGAGATCATCGATTGTGTCGGTACCTTTGGTAATGACTGTCAGCCAACTCCTGAGCTTCGCTTCAGCCAGCGCACCACATGGCGCGGCGGCCCATTCACGGCCTCGCTCCTCTGGCGCTACTTCGGCGAAGTCGACATCCAGGAAACGCAGCGTGCCGCTACGTTTGACGGATTTGAGAGCATCGACGCTTTCAACTACTTCGACCTGACCGGCTCTTATGACGTCAACGACACGGTTTCCCTGTCGCTGAACGTTCGGAACGTTCTGGACGAAGAGCCGCCAATCGTTGGTAACCAAGCTGGTTCGACGGCTCGTAACTTCGGCAACACCTTCCCAAGCGCGTACAACACGCTGGGTCGGATCTACACCTTCGGTCTCAAGGCGACTTTCTAGTCCCAACCGAACTCTAAATCAGGGAACGGCGGTCCTTCGGGGCCGCCGTTTTCTTTTCGGGTTTGAGTCACGTATCGCAGGGTCGCCCGCTCATATGAATTGGGCTCAGGGCTGCTGTTTGAGAGTGTTGAGCCTTACTGCGCCGACCAGCGCGCATAGAGCGCGGTTGGGAGCAGGCGGTCGGAGCCTTGCTGGGGCAGGGCCATTTCGCCGCTTTCCATGATACCGCCGAGACCTCCAAGATGGTCGGCGAGCGATTGCGCGACTGCCAGATAAGACAGACGCACGGCATAAGCCGTCGTGATGACAAAGAGCGGGTCTGGCGAGAGCAGGGTACGGACCGCTTCGAGCAGGGCCGGGAAGTCTTCCTCGAACCGCCACGTCTCGTTCTTTGGACCGCGCCCGAACTTCGGCGGATCAAGGACAATGCCATCATAGCTGTTACCGCGCCGGATTTCGCGGGCCGCGAACTTCATCGCATCGTCGGCGATCCAGCGAATGGGGCGGTCTTCAAGCCCGGACAGGGCCTGGTTTTCCTTGCCATAGCCGTTGGACTTGGGACTGGCATCGAGATGCACGACCTCCGCGCCGGCGGCGGCGCAGGCCAGCGACATCATGCCGGTATAGCCAAAGAGATTGAGCACGCGGACGGGCCGGCCGGCAGCGCGGATCTGGTCCTGCGCGAACCGCCAGTGGACGGAGTGTTCCTGAAAGACGCCGAGATGGCGGAAGGGTGTACGGCGGACATTGAAGGTCAGACCGTTCCAGCCCATGCGCCAGACATCGGGTGTGCTGGCGCTGACCCGGTCCCATCGGCCCCGGTCTTCGTCACGAGCTTTGGCATCGAAGACCGCATCTGCGGTCCATTGGTCTGTTGGTTCGCCCGGTTGCCAGAAGGCCTGAGGGTCGGGCCGGATGACGGTCTGGTTTCCGAACCGCTCCCGCTTCAGGCCATTGCCGCTGTCGAGCAGGGCGTAGTCATCCCAGTCATCGGCGATGAGGAGGCGGGTGGTGGTCTTCATGCAAACCCCCGCTGGCGCCAGGCTTCGTAGGTCATGATCGCGGTCGCCTGTGCAAGGTTCAGACTGTCCGCGCCGCCCCGCATCGGGATGAGGGCGAGGTCATCGCAGGCGGTCTCGACCGCGCCCGGCAGGCCGGCCTGTTCGTTGCCCATAAGAAGGACGGCCGGGCCGGTCATGTCGATCTGGTCATGGCGCGCCGTGCCGTTGACGCTGGCGGCGACCATGCGCGCGCTCTGCTGATTGCGCCATGTGTTGAAGGCCTCAAAGCTCGCGCTCGCGAACGGCGTATCAAAGATCGATCCCATCGAGGCCCGCACGGTTTCGACCGAATAGGGATCGCAGCAGGTTTCGAGCAGCACGACGCCGGACGCGCCCGCACAATCGGCGGTTCGCAGGATCGTGCCGAGATTGCCGGGATCGCGCACTTCATGAAGGGCGATCCAAAGCCCGGTCTTTGTGGCTGTGAGGTCCTCAAGGGCGCGATGCTTCTGCTGGAAGGCGGCAATGACGGTTTGGGGATTGTCCTTCTGGGTGATTTTCGAGATCAGCCGGTCCGGCGCTTCGACAATCCGCGCGCCAGCCGCGTTGGCCTTGTCCATGATGGCAGAGATGTAATGGCGATCCTGTGCGGTTTGCGAGACGAGCACCGTCTGCGCTGTCCAGTCCTGTGTCAGGCCCTGTTCGACGAGGCGCGCCCCTTCGGCCAGGAACAGGCCAGACTCGGCGCGTGCTTTCTTGCGGTCCAGCGCGCGCAGCGATTTGACGAGCGGATTGGTCGGGCTGGTAATGGTTTCGGGCGTCATGTGGCGGCCTGTTCGGTGTGTTCCCGCGCCTTGCAAGGGGGGGGCTATTCGGGCATTCGTTATGATGGTCCCTCAATGAGGGGAGAGGACGAAGCCTTGAGATTACTGGATTCTTTTCTCGTTCTAGTCGCACTGACCGGTCTTGTCTTCACGGCCTGGTGGGGGATGTACCAGTCTCCGGCGACGGCTGCGAGTCTTGAGGCGCGGCTGCTGGAGAAAGCTCAGGCTGCGCTGGTTGATGCCGGGCAGGACTGGGCGGTTGTGAGAATGGAGGGCCAGAAGGCTGTGCTGTCGGGCAGCCCGCCCGACGATGAGGCGCGCGAGGCGGCAATTGCCGCTGTTGCTATCGCCGACGGGCCGGGCGGCCAGATTCTTGGTGGCGTGACCGAGGTTGAGACCCAATTCGATGCGCTTCAATCTGTCGGCGCGCTGCCTGATGAAGCGCGTTCGCAGGTGTACCCTGAAAATGGCCGTATTCTGGTTGGACACGTGTCGGCCAGGATGCAGCTGGCGGGGCGTGCCCCGTCTCGCATCAGAGTGACGGACGGGAGTTAGAGTATGGTCTGGCTGGTCTCACATATGTGGATCGCACTGGCGGGCGCGGTGTTTTTTGGACTGCTGCTGGGATGGTCGTTTCGCGGGCTGCTTTTGCGCCGCAAGGCCCAGACCGCGATTGTCGAGCGTGACATCGCCCGGACAGAGCTGGAGCAGGCCCAGATCGAGATTGACGGGCTTTATGCCGGGCAGCGCAAACGCGCCGGCGAAAGCGTGGCCGGGGCGGATGAAGCGATCTCTTCTCTTCAGACCCGGCTGCGAGCGCGCGAGGCTGAACTGAACGAAGTCGTGGCGGCGCTTTCAGCGGCGCAGGCGGAGACCGAAAGGCTGGCGGCCGAAGCGGTCGCAAGTGTCGAGGAGCCGGCCGAAACCGCTGGCGAGTTTGAGCCGGTCGAGCGGCTGGATGCCGGGATCAATCAGGAAGATGCGACGCTGGTCTGGCGGAACCGCTATCTGGAGAGCCGGGTGCGGAGCCTTGAAACAAGCCTGACGGATGTTGATGCGCACGCTCCGCTAGAGCCTGCTGTATCAGAGCCTGTGTCTGAACCAGTACCGGCCCCAGCAGAGGCTGCGCCGCCGGTTGAGACAGATGCCACCGACGCGAAGTTGCGCTGGCAGACAGAGTATTTGAAACAGCGGCTCTCTGTGCTTGAAGCCTCTGCGATTTCAGCCCACGCCGCCGCGCCGGTCGCGGCAGCTGTGACAGAGCCTGCTCCCGAGCCTGTGCCAGTCGCTGAACCCGAGATTGCGGCGGAAGCTGAAGGCGCGGTGGATGAAGAACTTGCCCGCCTGCGCTGGCGCAATCGTTATCTTGAGGGGCGCGTGGCTTACTTTGAAGGCGATGCGCAGGTGAAGGAGCCTGAAGCCATCACCGACAGTCCGCCTGAACGGGGCGAAGACGACCCGCCGGTTGCCGAAGCGCCGCCAATGGAAACTGTTGATGTGGTGCCGGAGCCCGAGGTCTGGCAGCCGGACCCGGTTGCTGAGGCGGAGAGCCCTGAGCCTGCACCGGAACCAGCCGATGAGATTGCCGAAGCGATTGCGGAAGTGGTCGCCGTTGCTGAAGGCCGGGCTGTCGATGGCACAGACAACGCTGCAGACAGCGCCGTTACGCCGCCTGTCCAGCTCGACCAGCCGCATATTGGCGGCGGGGATGACCTGACCAGCATTGAGGGGATTGGGCCGAAGATCGAGCAGGTCCTGAAGAATGATCTTGGCGTGTTCCATTTCGAGCAGATCGCTG
>JBCBTR010000045.1:0-13159 GCA_039818545.1 Pseudomonadota bacterium | reverse complement strand
GTGTTGGAAACACTCGCCGCGCAAGGGCACGACCTGCCCCGGACCATTCTCGACTGGCGGATGCTGTCCAAGCTGCGGTCCACTTACACCGAAGCCCTGCAGGAAGCGATCAACAAGGATACCGGACGCGTTCACACCAGCTACACGATGGCTGGCGCTCAAACCGGACGCCTCTCCTCCACTGATCCCAACCTGCAGAACATCCCGATACGGACAGAAGAAGGCCGCAAGATCCGCGAAGCCTTTATCGCTGAGCCTGGGCATGTCCTGATCGCAGCAGACTACTCCCAGATCGAGCTCAGACTGCTCGCTCATATCGCGGAGATCGACGCGCTACAGGAGGCGTTCAGGAAGGGGCTCGATATTCACGCCATGACGGCCAGCGAGATGTTCGACACGCCGATTGAAGGCATGGACCCAATGGTCCGCCGCAAAGCCAAGGCGATCAATTTCGGCATCATCTATGGCATCTCCGCCTTCGGTCTCGCCAACCAGTTGAGCATCTCGCGCGGCGAGGCCTCCGACTACATCAAGGCCTATTTCGAGAAGTTCCCCGGTATCCGGAAATACATGGACGACACCAAGGACTTCGCGAAGGAGCACGGCTATGTGGAGACCGCCTTCGGCCGAAAGCTTCACCTGCGGGAAATCAAATCGAAGAACGGGGCGCAGCGCGCCTTTGCCGAGCGTCAGGCCATCAACGCGCCCATTCAGGGCTCCGCGGCTGACGTCATTAAACGCGCCATGATCCGCATGCCCACGGCCCTGCTCGATGCAGGCTTTAAAACCCGCATGTTGCTTCAGGTCCATGACGAACTTGTGTTCGAGGCCCCTCAGGATGAAGCCGACACAGCCATCGACACGATCAAAAAGATCATGGAACGGGCGGCTGGCCCGGCGCGAGCGCTATCCGTACCGCTGGTCGTCGATGCCAAGGCGGCAGATACTTGGGGACAGGCGCACTAGGCTGCGCTCAAATCCTCGACAGCAGCAATCTCGCTTGGCGGCGTACACGTCCGGTTCCGGCCTTCGGCCTTCGCAGTGTAGAGCGCCACATCGGCCGTCTTCAGCAGACCCTGCGGCTCTGTGCCATGGGTCGGGAATTCGGAAACACCAATCGACACGGTAACCTTCGGCAAGTCTTCGCCTGAATATCTGATCGTCTGAGCTTCTATCGTCTTGCGCAGCTCTTCAGCAAAGGCGAGGCCCTTGGCGATCTCTGAATCAGGAAGGAGGATCGCGAACTCCTCGCCACCCAGCCTGCAGGGCACCTGACCTGAGCTACAGGCGCTCATCATGGACTTGGAGATCATCCGCAAGACGAGATCCCCGGCATCGTGCCCGTGATTGTCATTGAAGCGTTTGAAGTGGTCTGCATCCAGTGTCAGGACGGACATGCGCTCGCTCTTGCGTTCGGCATGACCGATTGCGGAGCGCATGCTGTCAAGGAAGTAGCGCCGATTGAAGAGACCGGTGAGGGAGTCCTTTGTGGACTGGTCCTGCAGCTGATCACGCAGTCTCACATTGGCGATCGCAAGGCTGATATGTTCAGCACACTGAATGGCGAACTGATGCGTTGTCGAAACTTTCGAGTTTGGATTGTCCCTGCCCTTGAGCATGTTCGAGCCGAGCGCGTAGCGGACATGCATCAGGCCAACGGTGTCGCCGTGCGCCAGGATAGGAATACAGAGGTACTCCCCAATCCGGTCAGCACCCCCATCATCGTCGACATGGGTACACGTCAGGTCGACATCGCCGGTGCCGTAAGAGTAAGGACGGCCGCGCCGCAGGGACCAGCAGTCGTCCGGGCGAATGAATTCAAGCGCGCCCTTCGATTTCCAGGAACACTTACCATCGAGAACATCACGGGAATTACTGTAAACGTAGAGCTGGCCAGATGAGCCCGGCAGAAGGCGCTCCATGAAGATTCCGAGCACACGCAACAACTCGTCGAGTGACTTGCAGCAATGCAACCACTCGTCGAATTCCGACAGAAGCCGCGTTTGAAGCCGCCGCGCCTTTTCAAGCGCCAGAGCCTTGCTGGCCTGTTCGCTGGCCTCTTCGGCTTCAGCCTTCGCATCTGTCAGCAATTGCTGCGCCTTGCGGGCTTCGGTCACGTCGCTGAATGTGACGACAAAGCGTTTGTCGGCCATTGGACGCGCGGTCGCTGCGACAATGCGGCCGGAAGGCATTGGCCAGTCCAGCGCAAAGCGCTTGCCCTTGTCGAACGTAGCTTCCAGCTGCCGGACGATTTCAGGTCCGGGGAGGTCTGAGATCAGCCCGCTACGCTTCACTGCCAGCTCATGGAACTCGACCCGGGTCAGGCCTTCGAACAGATCATCGCGGCGCATCTCAAGAAGCTCGAAGACACGATCATTGTGCATTTCGCAGACCCCATCTGGCGACCAGACGAGGATGCCCTGCTCCATCGAATTTATGATTTCATGCGGCGACACGATCGATGCGCGGTCGTCCTCATCAGGCGAGGTCGTCGAACCGGCAACCTGCCAGTCTGTCGTATCGTCTGATTCAAGCATTACGCGCCCCGGGCCACCACTGGCGGCCTTCTCTACCTGAAGCTTTTTACTGAAAGTGACATAACAAATCGTTGAGACAGCCCGAAAATTCGGGGCTAAACGAATGCAGAGATCAAATAAAAATTAATAAAAACAACGATCAAATGCCGTTGGACACGATCCATCGGCCATGAGAGAGCACCTGAACGATTGGCTAATCACTGGATTGATGGCAACGAGAGGGTCGGCAACAGACCTCCACGCTTCGCCCTAGGGAATACTTGCCCCGCCCTGCCTTGCCGTTTACGCAAAGGGCATGTCTGCTTCCGACAACAAGAACGGCTACGAGCCGATCACCTCGATCGACGCGATCACCGACGGGCTCGGCTCGGTCGGCTATATCTCCACCCGCGAGATCTCGACCGCCGTCTACCTTGCCCACAATCTGCGCAAGCCCATCCTCATTGAAGGCCCCGCCGGTGTCGGCAAGACCGATCTCGCGGCCTCCATGGCGCGCTGGCTCGATGCGCCGCTGACACGCCTGCAATGCTATGAGGGCCTAGATGAGGGCAAGGCGCTGTATGAATGGAAATATGGCAAGCAGCTTCTCTACACACAGCTTCTGAAAGAGAAGCTCGGCGAAGTCATGGAGGGTGCCTCCACGCTCGAGGCTTCTTTCGACAAGCTGACCAGCTTCGAGGACCTGTTCTTCTCCGAAAGCTTCCTTGAGCCGCGCCCACTTCTGACAGCAATGAAGCAGTCCACTGGTTCGGTCCTGCTGATCGATGAGATCGACAAGTCGGACGAGGAGTTCGAAGCGTTCCTGCTGGAAGTGCTGTCTGACTATCAGGTCACAGTGCCGGAGATCGGCACGATCCGCGCCGACGTGCCACCGCTTGTATTGCTGACCTCGAACAATATCCGCGAGCTTGGCGATGCCCTGAAGCGACGCTGCCTGCATCTCCACATCGACTTCCCGGACGCCACCCGCGAACGTGAGATCGTCCGCGCGCGTGTGCCGAATGTCAGCGATGATCTCCTGAAACAGCTGGTCGCTTTCGTTCAGGGCCTGCGGGAAATGGACATCCGCAAACGTCCCTCCATATCGGAAACCGTGGACTGGGCCCGGACACTGATCCTCATGCATGCCAACGAGCTGGACGAGGCCATGGTGCGCTCGACCCTGAATGTCCTGCTCAAACATGAGAGCGACATCGCCTCGGTCGATCGCGAAATCCTGCCGCTGGCGCGCAAAGCTGCCGCAGAAACCAACACCGAACGCCTTGCCACGGGCTATCCGGCGGCTGAGTAGCGCGCGTGGCCGAACAGGTCCTCACTGATTTTATCCGGGCGCTTCGCTCGGCCGATGTGCGCGTCTCCACGGGCGAAGCGATTGACGCGGCCAATGCCGTCAAACTGATGGGTTATGCCGACCGGACCCGCCTGTCCGATACGCTGCGCTGTGTCCTCGCCAAGTCGCCGGCCGAAAAGGCGACCCATGACCGCCTGTTCGATCTCTATTTCTCCCGCAAGGCTCCGGAGACACCCTCCCCCGAGACGGACGATTCGAGTGAAGACGGCGATGAAGGCGGGAGCGACATGCTGGACCTCATCGAGTCCGGCGACGAGACCCAGATTGCGATGGCCCTCGAACAGGCCGGCGAGGAAGCCGGGATCGCCGAGATCCGCTTCTCGACACAGGTGCCCTATTTTGCCCAGCAGATGATGAAGGCGATGGGGGTCGAGCGCCTTGAAGGCCAGATGATGGATGCCTTCCGCGAGAAGACCGATGAGGGCGACGAGCGCGCGCAGGAGCTTATCGATGGCCGCGCGGAAATGTTCCAGCGCACCCGGGATCATGCCCAGCGTGCCTTCGAAACATTTGGCGCTGGCGCGACAGAGCAGTTCCGCGACGAGTTCCTGTCCGACAAGCGCATCACGCAGCTCGACCGGCGCGACCTCGACCGGATGCGCAGCCTTGTCGAGAAGATGGCCAAGCGCCTTGCGGTGAAGCATTCCCGGCGGCGGCGGAAAAAGAATCGCGGCCAGCTGGATGTCCGCAAGACCCTTCGCGCCAATGCCGGCTATGACGGCGTTCCGTTCGATCTTGCCTGGAAACAGAAGAAGCGCGACCGACCGAAAATCATCGCCATTTGCGACGTATCCGGTTCAGTTGCGCAGGTCGTTCGCTTCTTCCTGATGCTGCTTTACAGCCTGCATGACACGGTGCCGGACCTGAGAGCCTTTGCCTTTTCCGGGCGGCTGGAAGATGTCGGAGATATCCTTGAAACCGAGGACTTCACCGCCGCCATGGACCGCATCATCAATCAGATCGGCATGCGCTCCACCGATTACGGCCAGTCCCTGTCAGACCTCAAAGTCGATCACTGGCAGGCCATCGATCGCCGCGCGACCGTGATCATTCTGGGCGACGGGCGCTCGAATTACGGTGATCCACGCGTTGACCTCCTGTCGGAAATGACCGCGCGGGCAAAACGCACGCTTTGGCTCTCACCAGAGCCGGAAAGCATGTGGGGCTCCGGCGACAGTGAATTGCTTCGCTATCAGGCGTATTGCGACAAGATGGTCCACGTCATGACGATCAAGGATCTTGAGCGGGTCGTCGATGAAGTGCTTGCCAGCTACAACTAGCAAAATGGCTCCACAAAAGGACGGGATCGGTTAGCCTAGGCTCATGACCCAAGCCGCCCACCTCGCCGACCTCATCACTTCTGCCAATCGCGTCTTCGTTTTCACGGGCGCAGGCATCTCCACCGAAAGCGGTATTCCCGACTTTCGCAGCCCCGGGGGCGTCTGGAGCAAGATGTCGCCCATCTACTTTCAGGACTTCGTCGCCTCGCGCGAGAAACGCCGGGAAGCCTGGACGCGGGTGTTCAACCGCACGGCCGGCTGGACCGGGGCGTCACCGAATGAAGGGCATCATGCGGTGACAAAACTCGTGGAGGCCGGAAAGGTCTCAACCATTGTCACCCAGAATGTCGACAACCTCCATCAGGATGCCGGGACGCCCGAAGACAAAGTCATCGAAATCCACGGCAACGCGTCCTACGCGACCTGTCTTGAATGCGGAAAACGCTACGAACATGAAGACCTGAAGCCGCGATGGGAGGCTGACGAGGACATTACCTGCCTCTTCTGCGCCGGCCTCGTGAAGACCGCGACGATCTCCTTCGGCCAGCCCATGCCGGAAGCGAAGATGCTCCGCGCCGATGATGAAGCGCGCGCCTGCGACCTCTGTCTCGTGCTCGGTTCATCGCTGGTGGTTTACCCCGCCGCGAGCCTGCCCCTTGTCGCAAAGCAGACTGGCGCAAAACTCGCCATCGTGAACCGGGACCCGACCGAGCAGGACGTCGTCGCCGATCTCGTGCTCAATACCGGGATCGGCGCATTGCTGAGCGAAACCGTGGAAATAATGGGGCTCTAAGCGCCTCTAACGGCGATAGTCGAGCGGCGGCTCACGATCACCAAGAAGCGAGGAATACTCGTAATCCTCACCACGGTCGGCATCGAACTCAGCTCGCGCGGCGGCCCGCAATTCCGGATTTGTGTACAGATCGATGGCCATCAATGTCATCGCTTTCGCGGCAACCTGAGTGCCCTTGTGCCCGATTGATGTCCCACTCGCGGCAACGGCCTGCCATGTGTGCGCAGCGGTGCCGGGAGCCCACGTCGCCGTCCGTACACCCACGGTTGGCACGGCAATCGACACATCGCCCACATCGGTCGACCCATACCCAAGTGAGACCTCATAAGGCTGGATCTCGGCCGCGCTTGCCACACTGAGTGCCGGGTTTGCGAACGAGGCCCGGATCTCTTCCACGAAGGCCCGCTCTTCGGCGGTATAGTCGATCCCGCCGACACTGCGCAGGTTGGCATCCATCTCGGTCGCGAGCACCTCATTCACGAGCAGCGGATTGTTGCCGTGGATGACTTCCCATTCCACGGTCGTACCGGTGCCAAGCGCCGCGCCGCGGGCAGCGTCTTCCATCCGCGCCCAGATGTCTTCGACACCCGAAGGTGACGGATGGCGGGCATAGTAGAAGACCTCGGCAAATTCCGGGACGATGTTCGGCGCAGTCCCACCGGAGGTGATCACATAGTGGATCCGCGAGTCCTGGGGGACATGCTCGCGCATCATGTTGACCATCATGTTGAACGCCTCGACGCCATCGAGCGCAGACCGTCCACGCTCCGGCGCGCCGGCGGCATGCGCAGCAGCGCCTGTGAACCGGAATTTCGCCGAACGGTTGGCCAGAGACGTCTGGGCTGCGGCGGAGTTCTCGTCATCGGCATGCCAGTGAATGGCAAAGTCGACATCATCGAACAGGCCGGCACGGACCATGTAGACCTTGCCGCTGCCGCCTTCTTCCGCCGGCGTTCCGTAGAGCCGGATCGTGCCGGGCTGACCACTCTCTTCGAGCCATTCCTTTACCGCAATCGCCGCGGTGACCGACCCTGCCCCGAACAGATTGTGTCCGCAGGCATGACCGGCGAGCTTGCCCCGCACGCGTTCGCGCGTCGGGCTTGCCGCCTGGTTCACACCCGGCAGCGCATCATATTCGGCAAGGATCGCGATGACCGGCCCGCCGGACCCATAGGACGCAACGAACGCCGTCGGAATATCAGCAACGCCTGATTCAATCTCGAAGCCTTCCGCAGCAAGCGTCTGACTTAGCAGCTCGGCCGATTTGGTCTCCTGATAGCCAACCTCTGCCCAGTCCCAGAGCTGTGTCGCGATACTGGCCGTCTGGTCATAGCGGGCATCAATCCCGGCAAGGACGGCAGGATCGGCATGGGTTGGTGCGGTGATACAGGCGGCAAGTAGGGATGTTGCAGCGAGAAGGCTGGCAGTGTGGCGCATAAATGGGCTCCGATAAGTGTTTGGGGGTATGCTGCGCCAGCACCGAAACCGGCGCAAGGCAGTGAGCAAAGCTACTTCTTCATGAACGCGCCAATCCGGGCCTGCATGTCCGGGCCAACGCCTTCATTTTCCATGATCTCCCACTGGAGCCCGGCATCGAGGGCGTCCATGTCGGTCGCTTCGAGGAGGCGCTTGTTCGCGGCATGGGAAAACGCCGAATTCTCGAGAATCTGCCGTGCGAACGCAGTGACATCATCGAAGAAGGAAGCCTCCGGGAAAACGGCCTCGCAGAGGCCCATACGCAGCGCGTCGTCGGCGCGGACTGTTTCAGCGGTGAACATCAGACGCTTGGCGGTGGCAGCCCCCACCCGCCGGGGGAGCCGCTGGCTCATGCCCCAGATCGGGGTCAGCGCCCATTTGGCGTGGGTGTCTGCAAACTTCGCCGTATCGCTGGCGAGGATGAAGTCGGCGGCCAGCGCAACTTCCAGAGCGCCTGTATAGCAATGCCCGTGAACGGCAGAGATCACCGGCTTAGGCAGCTTCTCCATCAGCCTCAGGGTTTCTGAGTGCCAGCCACGAGACGGCACCGCCTCCCCTTCCGCGATGTCGCCAAGGTCATGCCCGGCCGAGAAACACTTGCCGGCACCGCGCAGGATCACGCAGCCAATGTTGTCATCACTACGCAGGTCGGAAATGTGCGCACGCAACTCGCGAAAGACGGCAACGGTGAGCGAGTTCAGCTTGTCAGGGCGGTTCAGGGTCAGCCAGCAAAGGCCGTCATCGTCTTCGCGTGTTACCAGATCGGCCATGCTATCCTCCCATGTTTATAGGAGAGGCTATGCGGTTCACCTCGGTACCCGCAAGCCATACGCAAGGTCAGCTTTGACGGCGGGCCCGGCTGACCAGCAGCAGTCCGATGAGACTCCCCAGCGTGTGCGCGCCAAGCCGGGACAAGGGTCCCCTGGCGAACTTCACGAAATAGCGCTTCAGGCCAGCGGCCTTGTGGGTCTCCACGAACAGGTTCGGCGCATCCGACGTTGAGCCATAGTGGAGCGCGGCCGCCTTCGGCTGGTAGATCACCGATCCGCCTGCTTCGAGTGCCCGCCTGCAGAGATCGAGATCCTCCACGTGAAGGAAATAGTCTTCGTCAAATCCCCCGAGCGCCGCGAAACTGTCCTTCGGGCAGAGAAAGAACCCACCCGAAATTGCGCCGACTTCGATTGGCTCGCCAGGTTCCGGTTGATCTTCCAGCGTCCAGCGCGACAGGCCGAGCGCACGCGCAAGGGTCAGCGTATGTCGGCGGCCTCCGCGCTGTTCCTTCCCGTCCAGCCCGAAGATCTTGCCGCCCACAATGATCGGCACCGGCCGTCCTTGAGCGGCACGGATCATCGGCGACACGCTTTGCCAGCGAATGACAGCGTCCGGATTGATGAAGAGCAGATGATCGCCTGAGGCTTCTCGCGCGCCGATATTGGCTGCGCGGCCGAAGCCAAGATTGGAACCAGTCGGGATATGCCGCGCCTTTGGTGTCTCCTCCACGAAACACGTGATGAACGCCGCTTCGCTTGTCGCATTGCCATTGTCGACGATCAGGATTTCGTCGATCTCGGGATCGGCCTTGAGGCCATAGAGACAGTCGCGCAGGCGCGGCCCGGTGCGATAGGTCACCGTGACCGCGCTCACGCTCATATCTCGGCCCGGTCTCGCTTCAGGTCAGGAGCCAGCGCTTCATCGGCCAGTGCGACAGCCGCCTCATCCAGCATGACGATCTCCTGCGCCTTCGATCCGAACCGGCGCAGCGCCAGCTTGCGGTCCTCAGCTTCGCGTGCGCCGACAACGGCAATCACGGGAACCTTGGCGACCGAATGCTCGCGGACCTTGTAGTTGATCTTCTCATTGCGGGTATCGAGTTCAACACGCAGTCCGGCTTTGCGAAGGACGGCAGCAGCCTCCTCAGCATAAGCATCAGCCTCCGACGTGATCGTCGCGACGACGACCTGCACTGGGGCCAGCCAGATCGGAAACGCCCCGGCATGATGCTCGATCAGGAGACCTGTGAACCGCTCGAATGTGCCAAAAATAGCCCGGTGCAACATGACGGGGCGGTGCTTGGCTCCGTCCTCGCCAATGTAATTGGCATCAAGGCGCTCCGGCAGGATGTAGTCGAGCTGGAATGTGCCAGCCTGCCATGTCCGCCCAATCGCGTCTGTCAGGTGGAATTCGAGCTTCGGCCCGTAAAAGGCCCCCTCGCCTTCCGCGATCTCGTATTTCAGCCCCGCCGCATCGAGGGCGGCGGCGAGATTCTTCTCAGCCTTGTCCCAAACGGCATCATCCCCAGCCCGCATCTCCGGGCGCGTGGCGAGTTTGTAGACAATCTCGGTCATGCCGAAATCGTCATAGACCGAGGCAAAGAGCTCCAGGAACTCACGCGTCTGGTCGACGACCTGATCTTCGCGGCAGAAAATATGCGCATCGTCCTGCGTCATCTGCCGCACCCGCAGCAGGCCATGCAACGCACCATGCGGCTCGTTGCGGTGGCAACAGCCGAACTCGGCCATCTTCATCGGCAGGTCGCGATAGGAGCGCTGGTCGCTGTTGAAGATCTGAATATGCGCCGGGCAATTCATCGGCTTGAGCGCAAGCATGTCTTCGGCGCTCGCAAACTCCACCTCTTCCTGCTCCAGAGACGGGATGATGTCGGGCACAACGAACATGCCGTCCCGGAACTTCTCCCAGTGGCCAGACTTCTCCCAGAGACGCTTGTCGAGGAGCTGAGGCGTCTTCACCTCGTCATATCCGCTCTCATCGAGACGGCGGCGGATATAGCTTTCCAGCTCCCGCCAGATGCGGAAGCCTTTGGGGTGCCAGAACACCGATCCCTGAGCTTCCGGCTGCAGGTGGAACAGGTCGAGCTGTTGCCCGAGGCGGCGGTGATCGCGCTTCTCGGCCTCTTCAAGACGCGTGAGGTGAGCCTTGAGCGCCTTCTCCGATCCCCAGGCCGTGCCATAGATCCGCTGCAGCATTTCGTTGCGATGATCGCCGCGCCAGTAAGCCCCGGCGAGCTTCATCAGCTTGAATGCCTTGGGCAGCTTGCCTGTGGAAGGCAGGTGCGGCCCACGGCACAGATCAAACCACTCGCCCTGCCGGTAAATCGTGATCGGCTCGCCGGGCGGGATGATGTCGTCAATGATCTGCGCCTTGTAGTCCTCGCCGATCGACTTGAACGTCTTGATCGCCTCGTCCTTGTCCCAGACCTCCCGAACGATCGGATAGTCGGCATCGACAATCTCAGCCATCTTCTTCTCGATGGCTTCGAAGTCTTCGGTCGAGAACGGCTCGTCGCGCGCAAAGTCGTAATAGAAGCCGTCATCGATCACGGGACCGATCGTGACCTGCGTGCCGGGAAACAAGTCTTGCACCGCCTGCGCGAGCACATGAGCCGCATCGTGCCGGATCAGCTCAACGCCTTCCGGATCATTGGCCGTGACGATGGCGACCGCCGCATCGCCGTCCAGCGGGCGGGTCAGGTCATACATCTCGCCATCGACCTTTGCGGCGATGGCTTTCTTGGCCAGGCTTTTCGAAATCGACTCCGCGACATCAAGCGGGCTCGCGCCGTCTTCATAGTCGCGTTTCGATCCATCGGGGAGTGTGACTTCAATCATGGGTCGTCTCTGTATCTGCTTCGCGGCCCGGTTCAACCGTTTCAGGTGGAAACGGGCGCTCATGTGTTGTCCAGTCGCCATACGCCCACGGAGTCCAGAACGGGACCTTGGGCCGGATTTCCGGCGCGGGATCCCAGCCCGACGAGCCGCCCGGCCTGCAACGCAGAACACGGGCAAAGCTCATCCAGGCCGCCGGCCAGATGCCATGACGGGAGACGCAATCTGCAGCATAGACCGAACAGCTCGGCTCATGCCGGCACCGTGCTCCCAGCGCATAAAACACCGGAGACAACGTCGCCTTATAGGTTCTCAGAAGGGCGTCGGCGATTGGCTTGCGATTGATTGGCCCACCGCTCATCCCGGCAAAGGCCGGGACATCATGCGGCAGGCTCTGTAGTTCGGGTGCTCGCCCGCGCCTCTTCGATTGCTGCGATGGCAGCGTCGAAGGCCAGCATGGTGGAGGTGTGGCGCGGCGGGTAATCCGCAACCGCCTGCAAGTGACGCAATTCCCAGAACCGGCCCTCCGGCGGCGCACCGTTTTCCTTGAGCATGGCCCGCATGGCATCGCGCGCAGCCACGATTTCGTCCACCGTCGCACCGACGGCATGTTCAGCGAGAATAGACGTTGCCGCCTGCCCCAGTGCGCAAGCCCTTGGATCGACGGCGATGGCCTCGACCGTCTCGCCGTCTTCACTCAGGCGCACATCAACACGAACCGTCGACCCGCAAATCCGGCTGACTTTTTCAACAGAGCCTTGCGCATTCTCCAGCGCGCCGAGATTCGGAATCCCGGCGGCGAGTTCAAGAATGCGATTGTGATACAGATCGCTCATACAGCCTAAATCGGCTTTTGCGCGCCGTTTCGCAAGCGTTAGCTGCCGCCAAGCAGGTTGATGGCGGCCTCGAAGAAACTGCGAAAGCCCGAAACGATCTTCGGCATCGACCATACCAGCAGCCACACCGCACCACCCGCAAATGCCGTCGAGAACATGACAAGCAGGCCATCACGAGCTGTCAGCCCAAGCCCAATCAGAGCCAGCGCCGTGCCTGATATGATGCCGGCTCCCGGGATCATTGAGAGCGGATAAGTGATCAGCGCCATGGCAATGGCCAGCAGGGCCACAAGCTGCAGAACAGGTGGATTAAACAGGAACGTGAAGCGCGGCCTGATGATGGAATCGACGCGTTTCGCCCACGGCTTCAGCCACTTGTTCGTTTGCTTCATGCGCTTTCGGGGGAAACTCTTTTTGAGCACACCGTCCGGCATCCACGGCTCATCCGCGCTGATGAGCAGTTGAAACGCGACGATCAGGGCGATGGTGGCGGTGAACAGCCAGATACCCGGAATCATCCCGATTGGAGACACGTTGATCAATCCGATTGCGAGCAGCAACGGTCCGTAGGCGCGATGCCCAACCGCGTCGCGCACATCGTCGAGCGTGGCCTCTTCACCTGACGTATTCTCTTCCAGATGGTCGAGCAGGTCTTCGAGATTTCTGACTTCGCCTTGTCCGCTCATAAACAAGATACGTTCCGGCGGGCCAGGTGTTCCCTTCGATCGGAGTCTAGAGAAACCGTGGAAGAATGCGCACCAGCAGGATACCCGCGCCGGCAAGCGCTGCGAAGGCGAGCAGCAATGCAGCGCCGTCCCGCGCGGTGAGGGCAAGTCCGAACAGGAGAATGGTCAGTCCCGGAAGCAGCGGCGCGAATGGCACAAAGCCAAGCGGGAAGGTCACAAGCGCGGCGGCGACACAGGCCAGCGCCACGATCTGCACAAAAGGCGGCTCTGTCAGCATGGTGAGGCGCGGCTTCACGAAGGCATCGGCCATTGCCGCATATTTGTCTGCCGCCTCAACGCCCTGACACAGATACTTGCGCGGAAACTCGAAATCCAAAGCTCTCTTGGGCAGCCATGGGTATTTCAGACCGATCACGATCTGGATGGCAAAGATTAGCGTGACCAGGGCCACCAGCCAGGTGCCCCCCGGAATAATGGTCAGCGGGCCGACCGCAATAAAGCCGAGGAGGAGCAATACAGGCCCGTGCGCCCGACGCCCTACAGCGTCCATCAGACTGCGGACGTCGACCATCTCACC
>JBCBTR010000044.1:0-13290 GCA_039818545.1 Pseudomonadota bacterium | reverse complement strand
GCGGAGGCCGAGGCCGCGCAGCTGAGCTGTGGAGCGGTCGATCACCGCACACCGGCCCTTGAAATGGGCATGCTCGCAAACGAGCCATGTGCCGCGATTGATCGCAATGGAACTCGCCCTGTCATTTCCGCGATAGTCACCGAGCCGGGCGACGGCCCCATCAATCGGAAGCGAGCGCCCTTCAAAGTGCGGCCCGTCGAACAGGATGACATCTGCCCCGCCGCGCCGGCCGTATCGGCGGTCACGGTCAACATGGTCCCTGCCCCGATCAAAACCACCGCCATAGCCGCGCCCAGCCGGGCGGATGGAGGAGATATTGTTGTTCAGGCCGATCCGGCGCAGGTCACCGATATCGCCGGAGACGATTTCACAGCGCCCGCGAAAGTTGGAGTCCGAGCAGAGTTCCCACGAGCCGGACACCGAGACTGAGCCGGCGCGGTCATTGAACCGGGCACTCGGCAATCGCGCAACAGCGCCGTCAAAACTCACCGCCTCGCCGCGAAACCCTGCGCCATCATAGAGAGTGATCCCACCGCCACCCCGGCCATGATCGGCGACAGCTGGCAGTGCAAGCGCCGCCATGGCGGCAAGAAGAGCGAGCGGGCGAAGCGTTGCGGCGATGGTCATGCGGACCTCCAAGTCTGATGACCCGGAGGTGCCACATCTCGCCTGAACGCATCGCCCCGATGCGATTTAGCCGAGGTTCAGAAAAAGTGAGGGAACGTTTACAAACTTATTAACCCAGCGTAATGTTTGTTGGCTTGTGGGAGGGCATTAATATGAAGAGTGTAAAAAGAATTGCAGCAGCCGTTTTGGTCGGGGCCTTGCCAGCCTGTTCATCCTTACCGGAACTTGCACCAGGTCAGCTGCTTGGCAGCCTCGACGACGACGCCGTTGGCCTCAATGAAATTTATACGAATTCTAACGCCAGTGTTATTGCACTCAACGTGCTCAGAAGCCGCGATCGCGTCTTGAGATCATACACCAGCATGTCGGGCCTGACAGCGACGCCAAGTGGCACAACAACAGGAACTCTAGAGCTTAAGCCGCTTGGACTAGGGAATCCGAAAACGCCATTCGGAGAGTCGGGTGCCACCGCGGAACGCGCTGTTGGAAGTGAGTTGGAGTACTCCGTCAATCCATTCGCTGAAGCCGACGGACCCGTAGGCCTGTTCCGACCGACATCCTCGGAAACGTTCAAATCATTCTGGGATCGCGGATGGCCCAAGGACGTTCTAGCGCCGCTTTTCATCCGCTCATTCAAAGAAACAAGCACTGGCAAGCCATTGGATTACTGGAAGACAGATAACGAAGCGACCATTGATGACACTTGGGGGAAGTTAATGGCATGTTTGCGAGAATCGTCCTGCACGGCCACGTACCATGAGGAAGTTGAGTTGAACGAGCTTACCTCGGAGGTGAGCCACAACGACGGCATGTTGGTGACGTGCAAACCGGACGAAGCCGACGCATGCTGCGAAGTATTTGAGCCAAATTGGATCGGGAGTCTCGCGCCTGCCGCCTCGTCGCTGTCTCGTTCGATCTCGGCGATTGAGAGCAGTAGCGGCAAGACTTTCAGAGTCTTGAATGGACAGCCGATGCTTTGTCCAGAGACCAAAGTCACCAATGTGATCACCTACAGATATGACAACCAATCCAGCGTCACTCACTTGCTAGATGTACAGCTAAGATCTTTCGACGGCATGATATACTTTCTCGGCGAAACGATGCGCAACGCAAACAAAGCGCCCGAGACGAGCGAAGCAATATCATCCGCACCGAAGGTTCCATTGAAACCGAACTGCGAAGAGAACAAAACTCCTGAATTCTTCCGCTTGTGGCCCGAGGTCGACGATTCTGAAGCAAAGTATTCCTACTCTGTGCAAGTCGAGTATCGCGGCGAAGACTACTTCGGTGTGCCCTACTCAACCAAACTAGGGGATACAGATACGTACAAGTGTGCGGCAGATCGAACTGGACTTGTAATGTCGATTCTTATGCAGCTCTATCTGCTCAACCAATCACCAGAATTCCTAAAAGCGCCAAACGGTAATGATGACCAATAGAAAAGCTCCGCCCACATTGGACGGAGCTTCCTTCACTGAACCACATTAGCTGGCGTTCAGCCTTCGGTTTTGGCTTCTTCAGTCGTGTCAGCCTCGGCTGCGGCGTCTTCAGCAGGAGCCTCTTCTGCTGGCACCTCTTCGGCGGCAGCTTCTTCGGCCGGGGCCTCTTCGGCAGCGGCTTCCTCGACCGGAGCTTCTTCCGCAGGGGCCTCTTCAGCCGGCGCTTCTTCAACGGCTGGTGCGGCGGCGGCTTCAGCGGCTTTGGTTGCTTTCTCTTCGGCGCGTTCCTTGGCTTTTGCGCCCGGCTCGCCCTTGTTCGGGTTGTTGCCGTGCTCCCACTTCCACACAGGCGAGGTCTCGCCCTCGACGGTCAGCTGGGAGAGGAAGCGCGCGACGCGGTCTGTCGGCTTTGCGCCTTTCTTGATCCACTCGGCAGCTTTCTCGGCGTCGATCTGGACGCGGTTTTCAGAGTCTTTCGGCTCGCGCGGGTCATAGGTGCCGATCCGGTCGATGTAACGGCCATCGCGCGGGGCGCGGCTGTCTGCAATGACGACACGATAGAAAGGACGCTTCTTGGACCCGCCGCGGGCGAGCCTGATCTTGAGGGCCATGATGGATACTCCTGTTGTACTGGCTGTCTCTTAGGATTTTCGGAACTGCTCATGGTGGCGGATGACTTCGGCCACGATGAAATTGAGGAACTTTTCGGCGAAGGCCGGGTCGAGGCCGGACTCATCCGCAAGGGTGCGCAGCCGTTCGATCTGGCGCGCTTCCCGGTCCTTGTCGGCCGGCGGCATGTCGTGCTCGGCCTTAAGCCGGCCAACGGCCTGAGTGACCTTGAACCGCTCCGCCAGCGTGTGGAGGAGGATGGAGTCGAGATTGTCGATGGAGGCGCGATAGGCCTCGAGCTGGGATTTGGGGGAGGTCATTTCTTCTTGTCTCCGCCCAGCCCGGGAAGACCGGCCCCGCCAAGGCCTGGCAACTGACCCGGTGCGCCGCCGAGGCCGGGAAGCTGGCCTGAGCCCGGCATGCCGCCGCCCATCCGGGCAAGATCGGCCTGGCTGACGCCCGCCTGACCCATGGCATTCATCATGCCTTTCATGCCGCCCTTGCCCATCTTCTTCATCATGCCGGCCATCTGCTTGTGCATTTTCAGCACCTTGTTAACCTCAGACACTTCAACGCCCGCGCCGGCGGCAATGCGCTTGCGGCGGGACGCGTTGAGCACAGCCGGCTTGCGGCGTTCCTTGCGCGTCATGGAGAGGATGATCGCCTCCTGCCGGGCAAGCACCTTGTCGTCGAGATTAGCAGACTCCATCGCCTGTTTGGCTTTCTTCGCGCCGGGCAGCATGCCCATGATGCCGCCAAGGCCGCCCATTTTCTGCATCTGCCGGAACTGCTCGGCCATGTCTTCAAGGTCGAACTCGCCCTTGCGCATCTTCTTGGCCATGCGCTCGGCTTTTTCGACGTCCATCTGCTCGCCGGCCTTCTCGACCAGAGAGACAATGTCCCCCTGCCCCAGAATGCGGCCTGCAAGGCGTTTGGCGTCGAAGGCGTCGAGCCCGTCCAGCTTTTCGCCCGTGCCGAGGAACTTGATCGGCAGACCCGTGACCGCGCGCATGGAGAGCGCCGCGCCGCCGCGTCCGTCACCATCCATCCGGGTAAGAACGAGGCCTGTCAGCGGCAGGCGTTCATGGAAGCGTTTGGCCGTTTCAACGGCGTCCTGACCGGTGAGCGCATCCGCGACGAGAAGCGTTTCCTGCGGTTTTGCGATCTCGGCAATCTCGGCGGCCTCGCCCATCATCTGCTCGTCGAGCGTCGTGCGACCGGCGGTATCGAGGAAGACCACGTCATGACCACCGAGCTTGGCGGCCTGCATGGCGCGCCGGGCAATGTCGGCTGGCAGCTGGCCGGAGACGATCGGCAGCGCGGTGACATTCTCACCCAGCTGGTCAGCCAGAATGGCGAGCTGTTCCATGGCCGCCGGGCGGCGCACGTCGAGCGAGGCGAGGAGAACTTTCTTGCGGTCCTTCTCGGACAGGCGCTTGGCGATCTTCGCCGTTGTCGTTGTCTTACCGGAGCCCTGCAGGCCGGCCATCATCACCACAGCGGGCGGACTGTCGACGCGCATGCTCGTATCGGCAGCTTCCCCGCCCAGCATTTCGGTCAGCTCGTCATAGACGATCTTGACCACTTGCTGGCCCGGCTTGACCGAGCGGATGACATCCTCGCCAACGGCCTTTTCCTTCACCTTGCCGATGAAGTCCTTGACCACAGGAAGCGCGACATCGGCCTCCAGCAAGGCAACGCGGATCTCGCGCAGCGCCGCGCTGACATCCTTCTCCGACAGCGCGCCGCGCCCGCTGAGGCCATCGAATATGCCGCCAAGGCGGTCGGTTAGCGCGTCGAACATGCGTTCGTCTCCTCTGCTTGCCTGTGTCTTCTTACAGGTAAGCGCTCAAATGCGCCGCACAAAGCAAGTGAGCCCCGCTGAGCGACACTTCGCCGGGCGGGGGGCCTCGCCGGGCTCGTGTCCCGGTCAAAGCGCGCTTCTCAATTTGCGCGGATTTCAACGCGCTAACAGCACGGACGAGGTGAGAAATCAAGCGCAGCAAGCTTCACACGATGTCACGGAATCGCTACACATGTCACAAATCGGAGGTTCCCATGTTCAAACTCGCTACACTCACCGCCGCGCTGACCCTTGCCGGCTGCGCTTCGCTCACGTCTGGCCCGCCCACACTGGAGGAGGCCTGGGTGACGGATGGGTTTGCCGCGCCGGAAAGCGTCGCCCTCAGCGAAGACGGCAGCTTTCTCTACGTTTCGAACGTGTCCGGCGAAGGCGCGGAGAAGGATGGCGACGGGTTCATTTCCAAAATCACACTGGATGGCGAGCTGATCGAGCGGCGCTGGGCAGAAGGATTGAACGGGCCGAAAGGGCTCGCGCTGTCAGAAGATGGTCTGCTCTGGATCAGTGACATTGACCAACTGGTGGCCGTGGACGCGACGACCGGCGCGCTACAGCAAAGCCACGAGATCGCCGAGGCCGTCTTCCTGAACTATGCGGCCGTCCTGCCGGACGGAACCGTGTTGGTCGCAGATTCCGGCGGCGCGAAGATTTACGGGTTCGACGGGAAGACCGTTTCCATCTGGCTGGAGGATGACACGCTTCAGAGCATCAACGGCCTCCTGCCCCGCGGCGACGATCTGCTTGTGACGACCATGGATGGGCTCCTGCTGACCGTGGACATCGCGACGAAAGCACCGACGGTCCTCGCCAGCGATCTCGGTCAGGGAGACGGGGTTGCCGTGACGCGCGGCGGGTTTCTCGTTAGCCATTGGCCGGGCCGCATCATGCACGTCTCAAACGACGGCGAAGCAACCGTCCTCTTGGACACCGAAGCTGAAGGGACGTTTCAGAACGACCTGATCCTGCTCGGCAACACCGTCATCGTCCCCAACTGGCAGCCGGGCACCGTCACCGCCTGGACGATCAGATAAGGCCAGTCAGGCCCACAAGATACGCTGACAGGTAAAGCCCGGCCCCGAAGACGAGGTGTGTCGCCAGACTTCGGGCACGGGCCACCCATGGCTTCGGCGTTCTGGACGCTGCAACACCTAGCCCGAGCGCGGGCTGCATGATCAGGAAAGGCACCAGCACGGTGACGGCTCCGAATGTCAGAGCAGTAACGAGCGATGGGCGATCAAGCCAGTCGGCGCCAGCGACAGCGAGAAACATAAGCCCAAACACCGCACCGATCAGGAAGTGAGCGCCCCACCCCAGAAACGCCTCGCCCCTGACAGGAGGTGTCTGGAGAATGTGCGCCTGTTTGAGTTCGCCATGCGGCATCCGGCCAAGCCAGCGTCCGACAAGGCGATAGTCGAGCGATGGAAGGCCGAAGGCCCGTCGCCTCACCTCCGCCCAGACATCCATGGTCAGCGTTGCGCCGACGCCGAGTAACAATCCCTGCAGGAACATTCCAGCGACACCTCACAATCAATCCAGCCATTTCATGTAATAATGTAACATTTCACTTTCAATCGCTGACGCAATGAGCTCGGCATCCTGACAAGGAAAAAACGGCGACGCAGGGTAATCCCACGCCGCCGTCTCTCTTATCGGACCGCTCTACGCCCAGAGGTCACCGAGTTCGATTTGCTCAGCGAACTCGTTCGGGATGACCTGCGGGTGACCGTGGCCGTTGGCGTAAGTGTCCAGCCGGCACTGAAGCGTTTTCAGCGACGGGCCGGTCCGGACACCGGCGGCTTCAACCGCTTCAACGATGGCCCGCAGCGGAGTCTCCTCCAGCGGCTCGTTGTCGGCAGCTTCAGCTTCCGCCAGACGCCAGCCAGCGGCGTCCCATGTCAGGGCGAGCGCCGCATTCGGGCGGCCGCGCCAGACAAAGACGACCATCCGGCCATTGGCGACATCGCCCATGAAATCCCGCAGGCAGTTGCGGAAATCCATGGCGACCCGGACCAGCTGGTCCCGCGTGCGAACCCGCGTGAACGGCTCTGGCAGGTCCGGAGCCGGGACACGCTCTGCGAACGCGTCCGGGACGAGCTCAGCCGAGGCCATCTGGAAGAGCACCTGCGTGGTTTTCGCACGGCTCCACCGCTCGACCACGGGCCGACGCGCGCCCTCGCCTTTCATGCGGAGCACCACATGATAGGCCCGGGCAAGGTCCTCGGCCGCATGGACGCAAGGCGTCGCCGCAAGGACTTTAGCCTCACGAAGCGGAGCCGGAAGCGCGCTCAGCGGGGCCAGCGCCGCCGGACGGATTTCGTCCATATGGCGCAGTGCCCGGTTCGCCAGCGGCTCCTCGAACAGGTCGAGCAGTCGCCGATACGCGTCCGCTGTCCAGAGCGGCTCGCCGGCCTTGCCGAGCGCCTTCATCAGGCCCGGCGCAGCCTCACCTGCGATCCGTCGGGCGAGCACGCCGTCCTTGTCACAGGCAATCCGCCGGGCCAGTCCCTGATCCAGTGCCGGGACAAAATCCCGGGTCGGGCCAAGGGCGAGGATCGCCGCCGCATGACGCCGGGCTGCCGGCAGCGCGAAGAAACCTTCATGCGGAGCCGGCCAGGCATGGGCGAGCGCGTCGGCGAAGTCGCCAGCGATGAACCGCAGCAGCGGTGTGGGAGGTCCGCCCCGCAAATGCGCAAAGGCGGCCCGATGGGGCATGGCGTTCATCAGACGCCTCCTTTCCAGTGAGCAGCACACGCTGCTCCGGAACGGAGACGCGAGCGCTGGTCTAGTCGGTTATGTGAGGAAGATCAGCGTCGCCGGGCCATCGCGCGGGAACGCTGGTCGCGCTCCCTGTATCCGGGAGCGGCAGAGACATATTCTGTCGCTTCATCGCGTGGACTCCGATTGTTCAGGCTGGATTTCCCGCCCGAGGAGGCGCTCTATGCCCTCGATCTGTGACGAGAGTGTGACGGTTTGCCTCAAGCGTCGCTTTTTTCCGGAGCAGAGTCGGTTTCGTCGGCATAGCGCCACCCCTCACCGCCGGATTTGCGCCGCCCCCGCATGCGCCGCCAGACCCCGCCCCGGTCTTCCGCCTCGCGCAATTCCTTGTCCAGCGCGGCCATGGTCCGGGTAAAGTCGGGGCTGTCTTCCTTGCGCCAGGCCCGTTCAGCCCGGGCCATGGCCCACGCGACGTTCACAGCCTTCAGGGATAATGGCGCATCTTCCGATCCATCAAGACCGGCGCAGATCAGCGCCCATTCTGCCGAGGCCTGCCGCGCCGGGAGCAGCGAGAGCAAGCGGCTCGGCGAGGCGTCGCGATGTTTCATCAGGGACAGCAGACCCGCCCGATGGTCCTCCATCGCCTCAAAGCGCAGCATGATCGCCTCGAACAGGCGCGTGCGCGGGGCCTCATCGGCATCGATCGCTTCTGCAGACATCACCTTGTCGAAAAACGGCTCGACCGCGTCGGCAAGATCGCCCTTGTCGGCAACGCCGTGAAAGTCTGACAGGGTGAGACCGGCCTTCTCGGCAATGTCCTTGAGGTTCAGCGCGGCCCACGGCGTCTCTTCCGCCAGATCGAGCGCGGCCTTCACGCCTTTTTCGATGATCGTGTCGGGTGACTTTTTACGGGCCATGGCGCGCTCCTATTCCGAGGAGAGCTCGGCGTCGCGGGTCTCTGCGGCCTTGAATGCTCTCTCAAACATAGATGGCGCTGCATCGTCCGCCATCAAGACATCAAGCGCGGCTTTCGTGACACCGCCGGGCGAGGTCACGGCCTGACGAAGCGCGGCGGGGTCCTCCTCGCTTTGCGCCATGAGCGCGGCTGCGCCCTCAACGGTGGCCCGTGCAATTCGCGCAGAGAGGTCCGGATCGAGCCCGCGTGCGACACCCGCTTCCGCCATCAGCTCCGCAAGGAGAAAGACATAGGCCGGCCCGCATCCGGACACGGCGGTCGCCTTCACAAGACCTGCCTCATCGAGCGGCCCCTCGACAAGGCCGAGTGGCGACAGCAGGTCGACGGCGGTCTGATAGTCTTCCTCATGCGCCCCGGAACCCGGAGCCACGACAGAGACACCCTGCCCGATCGCGCCCGGCGTGTTGGGCATCGCACGGATGATCCTGTTCGTGCCGAGCGTGGCTTCAAGGCGAGCTAGCGTAACCCCCGCCATGACGGAGAGAATCAGGGTCGTCTCGCCAATCCATGGCGTGATGTTGGGAATCGCCGCCGGGAAGACCTGCGGTTTGACTGCAATCACAATCACATCGGCAGGAGCCGGATCAGGGTTCAGGGCCGCGCCGACCTCGCCCGCCCAGTCCCGCACGGCCCCGCCGGGGGCCGGATCAACAATTGAGAGCGCGACATCACCGCCGGCGACCCAGCCCCGCGCCATGGCCGAGCCCATCCGGCCCGCGCCGATAAGCGTGATCGCGCGTGCCATGGCGGGCCTCAGGCCTCGCCAGCGGTCTCGAACATGGCCGCGTCGATGGCGTCATGGGGCGTCTTGCCAGCCCAGATGACGAAATTGAAGGCCGGAACGAACCGGTCGATTGAATCGGTCGCCGCTGCGATGATGGAGCGGATCTCGCCTTCGCTTGGCTCATCCCGGTCGAGCATTGGCAGGGCATGGCGGAACAGCAGCACGGCGTCCTCGGCCCAATAGTCGAAATGGCCGAGCCAGAGACGCTCATTGGCCATCATGACGAGCTCGGCGATCGCGGCGCGCTTGCCGGCAACGGGTTTCACATCGAGCGTTACGGAGAAATGGATCGCGGCGGGCTCGCGCCGAAGCGCAAAAAGGCCGCCCATCTCGCCCCAGCGGCTCGGCAGCGCGCACTGGATGGCATCATCCTCATCGCGCTCATAATGCCAGCCGGAATCGCTGATGATCTCTTCGACCAGTGCCAGCGGGTCGATCTCGGTTTCATCGCTGGTTGATATGTTCAGGCTCATTGTATCGCCTCCGAATCAACGTGGATCTCGGTCCACATGTGAGACGCTAACATGCGCCTACAGCCCTGCAACGAAAGGGCCGCTAATCTCTTATGGAATGCCTGTGGGATAATCAGGAGTCAGTTTTCGCAGCGCCGGTCCCGCCCTCAAGCGCGAGAACACGCTCTTCCAGCGCCTCGACACGCGCCAGCGCCGTACTCGCCAGTGCCTTCAGCACCTCGACTTCATCGCGTCCCGCAAGGTCCATATCGGCGATCAGGCTCTCCACACGCGCCCGCATCGCGGTCTGCGCTTCCTCGCCTGCGGCGCGGGCCGCGCCCATTGCCCCGGTCATCAGGCCGGCAATGTCGTCCAGCAGTGGATTTGTGCTTTTCATGACGCTACTCCTTCGCGGATACGAAAATCCTCGGCGTGTCCTACACAAATAAGGGCCCGTCAGACAGGGAAAAGAGGCCGCATGTCCCTTCTTGCTATGACGGTGCTGAGCTTTCCGGAGATCAGCCCGGCGGTCTTCCAGATTGATCTGGGGTTTCTCGGCCTCGGAAAGTTCCCGATCCGCTGGTATGCGCTGGCCTATATTGCGGGGCTTTTGCTCGCCTGGCGCTACGCGATCTACATGATCAACCGGCCGCAGCTTTTTGGCGGCACGTCCCCGGCTACCAAGGACGATATCGACGACATCATCTTCTATGTGATGCTGGGCGTTATTCTCGGCGGCCGGCTCGGCTACATCCTGTTCTATCAGGTGCCGTTTCAGGCCGATCGGATCGCCAGTGACCCGATGATGCTGTTGCGGGTCTGGGAGGGCGGCATGTCCTTCCATGGCGGGCTGATCGGCGTCGCGCTGGCCCTCCTCTACGCCGCGCGGTCGCGCGGGCTGAAACTTCTCAACATTGCTGACATTGCTGGCGTTGTGACACCCATCGGCCTGCTGCTTGGCCGGACCGCCAATTTCATCAACGCAGAGCTTTATGGCCGCCACACGGAGTCTTCGTTTGGCATGGTGTTTCCTGAATCCAATCAGGGCGGCACGCCGCCAGCCTACAATTGGGACAGCGGGGAATGGGTCTATTCAGGATTGGAAATGGCGCGCCATCCGAGCCAGCTTTACGAGGCCGGCCTTGAAGGTCTCTTGCCGCTGATCCTGATTTCGGTGCTGGTGCTGCGCTTTCGCATCCTTGAACGTCCCGGGCTCGCTGCCGGGATCTTCCTGATCCTTTACGGCGTGGGACGCTCCATCGCCGAGCAGTTCCGTGAGCCCGACCAGCATATCAACTTCATCGCCGGCGACTGGCTGACCATGGGCATGCTGCTTTCCCTGCCCGTCTGGATTGGCGGGGCTTACCTGCTCTGGCAGGGTTTCAAGACGAAACCCGCCACGGATACCGCAAAAGCGTGAGCCTGAAAGACCGGCTTGCAGGGATGATCAGCGCGACGGGGCCAATACCGGTCTCGGCCTACATGACCCACTGCCTGCACGATCCGGTCGATGGCTATTACGCCACACGGCCGGGCCTTGGCGCAGACTTCACCACGGCTCCTGAGATCAGCCAGATCTTCGGGGAACTGATCGGGGGTTGGGCCGCGCAGGAGTGGCTGGCGATTGGCATTCCCGATGAGCTGTCGCTGGTCGAAATCGGTCCCGGGCGCGGGGTGTTGATGGCCGACGCGATGCGCTCGACCGCGCTGCTATCGCGGTTCCACCCCGCCCTGCGGTTGCAACTGATCGAAGCAAGCCCCGCCCTCCAACGGATACAGGCGGATCGTTTGAGCGCGTTCGAGCCCGTGTTCCGGGAAGGCCTCGCAGACGTCCCCGCCGGACACACCCTTATCATTGCCAATGAGTATCTGGACTGTCTGCCGGCCCGCCAGTTCGTGAAGGACGCAGGCGAATGGCGCGAGCGTGTGGTCGGACTCGGGCCGGATGGCGAGCTTGCTTTCGGTCTGGCGGTTGATCGCGCCCCACAGGATTTTGGGATGGACCAGCGAGTGTCCGTGGAGATCCAGCCCGGTCTGGAAACGCTCATCGACGAGCTGAAGGCGCGCGCTGAGGCAGGCGACGTATTTCGGGCGCTGTTCATCGATTACGGACCCGATACCGCCGCGCCCGGCGACAGCCTGCGCGCCTATCAGGCGGGAAAGCAGGTGTCGCCCCTCGCCGCCCCGGGCCTCAGCGATCTCACGGTAGACGTTGATTTCGCGCGGTTGAAGCGGCTTGCGCAATCGGCGGGGCTACAGGTGGACGGGCCTGTGACACAAAGCGGTTTTCTCGGCGCGCTTGGTATCCAGCAGCGCCTCGACATCCTCATCAAGGCCCAACCGGATGAGGCAGAAGCCGTATTCAGGGCGGCCAACACACTCGTCGATCCGTCCGAAATGGGGGCGCGGTTCAAGGTCATCTGCCTGTCATCGCAGGGGCTGCCCCCGCCCGCAGGTTTCGGTTAAAAGAGGGTCATGTCCCAGCCCCCCTTTGAAACCGTTGATCTCCTCTCCTGCCCCGAAGTCTCGCACGGCTTCTTCGGGCGGCGGGGCGGCGTCTCGATCGATCTCTATTCCAGTCTGAATGTCGGCCCGGGATCAGAGGATGATCCGGTGTCCGTCGCGGCCAACCGGGCGCGGGTCAAGGAGGCGGTCAACGGGGATCACCTCCTTTCCTGCTATCAGGTCCATGGCCGCACCGTGATGACCGTGGCAGAGCCCTGGGACGATGATCGCCCACAGGCGGATGCCATGGTCACCGACAAGGCCGGGCTCGCGCTCTGCATCCTCACCGCCGATTGCGCGCCGGTGCTTTTGTCCGACAGCAAGGCCGGCATCGTCGGGGCCGCACATGCCGGCTGGCGCGGAGCTGTGAGCGGGGTCTGCGAGGCGGCCATCGAGGCCATGGAAGCCCTCGGCGCGGACCGGGAACGGATCACCGCCGTGGTTGGCCCCTGCATCGCGCAGGCAAGCTATGAAGTCGGCCCCGAATTTCGCGAGGCCGTCCTTGAAGCCAGCGCCTGGGCCGAGCCGCTCTTCGCAGCCGGGCGCGGCGACCGGCTGCAGTTCAACCTGCCCGGATACGTCAAGGCCCGTCTCGATCAGGCGGGGCTCACTCAGGCGAAAATCCTGCCACATGACACCTGCGCCATGGAGGAGGCGTACTTCTCCAACCGCCGCAGAAACCATGCCGGCGAACCAGACTATGGCCGAAACGCATCAGTTATCATGCTGCGGGCCTGAATCTGCGTTCACGGCGTTGCGACTCGGCAGGCTTTGTTACACAAGCGTGACGACCGACATGCCAGCGGGGGCTGACCGATGAAACTGATCGCCTGTAACGCGAATCTGCCGCTCGCAGAGGCCATTGCCGACTATCTCGACGCGCCGCTCACAGAGAGCGAAATCAAGCGTTTCGCGGACAATGAAATCTTTGTGCGGATCAATGAAAACGTTCGCGGCGAGGATGTCTTCGTCATTCAGTCGACCTCCTTCCCCGCCAATGACAATCTCATGGAACTGCTGATCTGCGTCGATGCGCTGACCCGTGCGTCTGCCAAGCGGATCACAGCCGTCATCCCTTATTTCGGTTATGCCCGGCAGGATCGCAAAACCGATGGCCGCACGCCGATTTCCGCCAAGCTTGTCGCCAATCTGATTTCCAATGCCGGGGCCGACCGCGTCCTCACCATGGACCTTCATGCCGGCCAGATTCAGGGCTTTTTCGACGTTCCCACGGATAATCTGATCGCCGCGCCCGTGATCGAGGAAGACATCCGCATTCGTTACAATGGCGACAATCTGATGGTCGTCTCGCCCGACGTCGG